>CABXSO010000001.1 GCA_902514945.1 uncultured Pelagibacteraceae bacterium
TTTAATGCTGCAGAAAAAGTTTCGGCATTAGCGTTACTAATTAAAAATATAAAGCTTGTTATTATAATTAAAATTCTGATCATTTCTTTTTATATACAGCAGATTTAATTTGATGGTTACTATTTAAATTAAATATTACTGACGCATACTTAGGCATATTTCTAAACATGTTTTGGGTTATTCTTTGATAAGTTTGCATAAAATTTAACACATCTTCCCTGCTCATTATTTTCGATTTAACTTTACTTTTCACCCAAAGTTTTCTCTCTTGTTTTAATCTCCATTTTTGTAATAAACTAAAATTTTTTGCTTTAAGGTAAATTAAACAATTTAATTGCGAGTATAAGTTTTTGTACTTTGATTTGAGTTGATGGTTAACATGTTTTCTCCAAATTTTTTTTTGGTCTTTTGCTCTTTCCAATGGATTTATTGCTTTATTTAAAGTGGTATTTTTTTCAGATTTTGCCCCAACACACCAGCCCTCAAAAATGATTACATCTGGTCTCTTCTTTAAATCATACCATTTTTTTTTATTATACCTGTCATCAATAGATTTATTGAATGTTGGTAATCTTAATCTTTTAAATTTCTTACTTTTTGACTTTCTAAAAAAATTTAACATCATATTTATATCATGTGTTCCAGGAACTCCTCTTGTTAAAAGCATAGGATGAACTCTTTTTGATAAGTTTATTCGCTCTTTTCTTGTTTTATAAAAGTCATCTATTGAAATCCTAAAAACATTTAATTTAAAGTATTTAGTCAAAATAATTCTGATTAAAGAGCTAATCGTAGTTTTACCAGTTCCTTGACCACCTGCTAAACCCACAAAATAAGGTCCTTTTTTATTAGCTTTTTTATTAATCCAAAAACACAATGGAATTAAGAAAGACTTAATCATTCTTTCCTTATTCTTAAATTTATCAGCTTTTGTTTCTTGAGACTTAATGAATTTTAAACAATCTTTTTTTACTCTTCCAAAGCATAAACTAAATTGTTGCATGAAAATTATTTTTTATCTAATGGATGATTTTGACCATCGTTTACTGGGACTTCTTTTATGTCAAAAGTATTTATTTCATCAATACATCCAACATTAAATCCTGTCATTGCT
This sequence comes from uncultured Pelagibacteraceae bacterium, assembly GCA_902514945.1. GTDB lineage: Bacteria > Pseudomonadota > Alphaproteobacteria > Pelagibacterales > Pelagibacteraceae > Pelagibacter. Next base: position 1,115 of record CABXSO010000001.1, read on the forward strand.
GGGTTAATCCTTGGATTGTGATGAGTATAAATCCCACAATCAGAACAAAAGTAATGTTTGGCAACTTTTGAATGAAATTGATAAAGTTTTAATTTTTCTTCTCCTTTGGTAATTTTAAAATCTTCATTTTTTACCATCGACATGATTGCTCCTTTTCTTTTACAAATAGAACAATTACATTTTATTACTTTAGCTAAATCTCCATCTAAATTAATTTCTGCTTCGACGGCTCCACAATGACAAATTAATTTTTTCATTTGATAATTTAAACTATCCTTGGTTGAAGTTATCCACAAGCATACAAAATATAGTTTTGATGTTCACGTTTTGATTCACTTTTGATTCAATTACGGACTCGAAATACAATCTCTTGCGTGTACTGTATAAATGGGCTATAAATTAGAACAAAACAAGAACATGAAACTAACTATTCCCTATTACCTACATAAAGCTGGCGCTGGTTTTCCCTCACCTGCCACTGATTATATCGAAGAAGATATCGATCTAAACATGCATTTAATCAAAAACGTTCCAGCTACTTTTATTATCAGAGTTCAGGGAAAATCCATGGTAGATGTTGGTATTAATGATGGAGATCTATTAGTTGTCGATAAAAGCTTAAAACCAAAAAACTTTTCAACTGTTATTGCAAATGTTCATGATGAGCTCGTGGTTAAAACTTTAGTTCAAGAAAGAGATAAAAAATTTCTATCATCTGGTTCTAAAGATTTTTCCAATAGAATTTTAATTAATGAAGAAGAAGATGTTTTTATCTGGGGGGTTGTGACTTATGTCATCCATTCTACGTACTAAAAAAATAGGCTTAGTTGATTGTAATTCTTTTTACGTTTCATGTGAAAGATTATTCAATCCAAGAATAAGAAAAAAACCTGTGGTTGTTTTATCTAATAATGATGGTTGTATAATTTCTAGGTCCAATGAAGCAAAAGCTTTGGGAATTAAAATGGGTGAACCTTATTTTAAAGCAAAAGATATTATCGTTAAAAATAAAGTTGAAGTTTTTTCATCAAACTATTCTTTATATGGAGATTTATCTAGAAGGGTAATGAGAACACTTAAAAGATTTAATACTGAAATAGAAGTTTACTCAATTGATGAAGCATTTATAGATTTGTCTAACTTTCTAGATACTGATGTTGAAAAGGTTGGGAGAGAAATTAGAGAAACAGTTTTACAATGGACAGGTATTCCAACTAGTATTGGAATTGCTAAAACTAAGACTTTAAGCAAAGTTGCAAATCATATTGCAAAGAAAAAACAATCAGGTGTTACCAGTTTAATTGGTATTGAAAGCTTAGACCCTATTTTAGAAAAAGTTGAGATTAATGATGTGTGGGGCGTTGGCAGACAACTTACAAAATTTTATCAAAAGAATGGAATTTATAATGCAAAGCAACTTAAAAATAAATCTAATACATGGATCAAAAAATGTTCCAATGTTTTAAGTTCTAGGACTGCAATGGAACTTAGGGGAGTGCCATGTATTGGTTTAGAGACAACACAAACAAAAAGAAAGAGCTGTGTAGTTTCAAGATCATTTGGAAAAAGAATTGAAAAATTTCAAGAATTAAAAGAAGCGGTTGCAAACTATTGTTTAAACGCATCTGAGAAAATTAGATCAGAGTCTTTAGTTGCAAAAGCAATTACAGTTTTTGTCAGAACTAGTCCTTTTCAAAGAGAATATGGTTATTATTCAAATGCAAAGACAATTGATTTTCCAATTGCAACAAATAATAGTATTGAAACTGTTAAAACTGCAATTTCGATTTTAGAAAGTATTTTCAAAAATGGATATCGATACCAGAAAGCAGGTGTTATGCTTACAGGATTACGTAATGATGATGGGAGAAAAAATTTGTTTTCATCAGAAAAAGACGAAAAAATAAAAACTTTAATGCAATCAATTGACAATACCAACTATAGATATGGAAGATCTACACTAAGTCTTGCAAGCGCAGGTGTTCATAAAAAATGGAATATGAGAAGACAGTATTCTTCTAAGATAGATACAGCTGATTTTTATTGTCTACCAACAATTAGAGCTATCTAAAAAAAACACTATCAACCAGTATTTTTCATTGCAGCTGAAATACCAGCTATTGAGGTTAGCAAAGCGTCATTTAGATACTGTTTATTTTTAGGGTTTTTATTGACTTGAAGTTTTTTAATCACGGTAGGTTGAATAATATTTAATACCTCAGAGTATATACTTCTAGCGATAATTGGAGATCTAAATTGTTTTCTAATAACAGCAATCTCTTTAGGTGTAATTTTCTTATTCAATTTTTTAATAACATCAAATTGAAATCTAAGTTTCTTTCCAACTCTCTTTAAACTATCGTCTGCTAAATATTCTTCGTATATTTTTGATATTTCAGGATCAGCTTTTGCAATGACCATGTCTAGCGTATCAAGCATAGAATTAAAAAATGGCCAATTTTTCTCCATGTCCAATAAGGTTCTTCTAAATTTGTTTATATAAGAGTATCTTAAGGCCTCAGCACTTCCTAGCCATGCTGGAAGCATAAGTCTAATTTGTGTCCAGGCAAAAACCCAGGGTATTGCTCTTAAACTTTTTATATTATCAATATTTTTTCTTTTTGATGGTCTCGAGCCTATTGAAAGTTTTCCAAGCGCCTTGTGAGGAGTGACTGTTTCAAAGTATTTAATAAATTCTGAACTTTGATTTATATTTTTTCTATAAGAGCTTTTAGATATATCTGACATTTTTTCGATAAGGTTTCTCCAATTATTTTTTGGGGACGGTGGTGGATTTAGAGTAGCTTCAGTTACAGCACCTATATAGCTACACAAATTATAATTAGCTAAGGGCTCATAGCCATATTTTTGCTGAATAACTTCACCTTGATCAGTAATTCTAATTTTACCGTTAACAGAGTTTGGAGGCAAAGATCTGAGAGTTGCTTGTATTGGACCGCCACCTCTTCCTGCAGATCCGCCTCGGCCATGAAAAAAAATTACATCTATTTTAAATTTCTTTGCTAAGCTGACTATTTCTTCTTGAGCCTTATACTGATGCCAGTTCGCACATATCTTACCAGCGTCCTTACTGGAGTCCGAATACCCAATCATCACCTCTTGTTTATTATTAATTAATTTTCTGTACCATTTTTGTGAAAATAAAGTTTTCATTATTGATTTTGAATTAATAAGATCATCCAAAGTTTCAAATAAGGGAACCACTCTTAATTTATCTTTAATTTTTGCTTCCTTCTGTAAAAACAAAACAGATAATATATCAGAGGCTGAAGTTGTCATTGATATAACATATGCCCCTAAACTTTCACTCGGTTCATCAGCTAGAATTTTAAAAGTAGACCAAACCTCTTTATTTTCTTTATTTCTTATTTGTAAATCATTTATTTGATTTTTTTTTGAAAGTATTTGTTCTTTTAAGAATTCTATTCTTTTATCTTCACTAAATTTTAAATAACTTTTATTATATCTTTTTTTTACAAACTCGTTTATCAATTGACTGTGTCTAGAAGACTCTTGCCTGATATCTAATCTTGCTAAATTAATACCAAAACATTTAGCCCTTCTCATCAAATCTAACAATTCACCACTAGCTATATTTTCGTTTTGATTCTGCTCAAGAGACTCTCTTACTACTCTTAATGGTTTTAATATTTCTTCACGAGAACTTATTAATTCTTTATGATTTAAAGGTTTTTTATTGACTAAATGTTGTTCGATAGATCTATGAGTTAATCGAATTTTATCTCTTAAAGGTCTTAAAAAAACTCTATAAGGCTCAAATGATTTTCCAACTTTTTTTTGGATTTTTTTGGAGCATTTTTTCATAGAGTAAGACCTTATTATTTTTGTAAGAGCTTTCTCATATAGTTTTGCAGCTTCCCATCTAGATAATAAAATTACTTTTCTTGTAACATCAGCAGTTACATTGGGATTACCATCTCGATCACCCCCCATCCATGAACCAAATACTATTGGGTTAAAATTTTTTGGTAAATTTTTACCCATATTTTTTATAAATATAGAGTTTAATTTTCTGTATACTTTTGGAACTGTATCCCACAAACTATCTTCAATTATAGCGAGTCCCCACCTAGCTTCATCAAAGGGCGATGGTCTTACTCTTTTTAAATCATCCGTATTCCAAATAACTGTCAATTCATCAAAAAGTTCTTTATCGAGTGTTTTCAATTTTGATGGAAAATTTTTTAACAACTCCCTTTGCTCAAGTATTTCAATAATCCTATGATGCTTTTGAATTAAAGTTCTTCTTTTGACCTCAGTAGGATGGGCAGTCAAAACTATACCGATATTTAAATTTTTAGCTAAATTATAAATTTTATTTTTTGAAATATCTTTTTTCCTAAATAAATCTTCAAAAATTTCTTCAATAAATAAATTCTGTTTATTTGATTTTTTTTTGTTGTTTTCATATTGATTCAAGCTTCTGGAGGCATCAACTAATTCTGCTAAATTTATGAAATTCATAAAATGTGAAAATGCTCTTGTTAATTTAAAAGTATTTTGTGGATTAATTTTTTTTATGGCGGCAATGACTTTACTATTCAATTTTTTTTGATTAGGATTTTTTTTGTTTACTTTTGATAATTTTCTAACATTTTCTACTAAATCAAAAAACTTTGAACCCTCCTGAGTAGCTATTACTTTTCCGAGTGTATCTCCTAAGTATTTTACATCTTCTCTTAGAAGTTTTGTTGGAATTCTCTCATAATATAGATCTTTTTTTTTCATTTTATTTTTTCAATATCTTTTATTTGACTTAAAGAGTTTTTGAATTCCTCCATATTTTCTCTTAGTGCCAAATTTGAAACTGAGTAGACAGCTATTAGCAATAAAATCAAAGGTATTGAGGTGATTATGGAAGCATTACTTTTTATCAGCAAAATATATATGATAATGAAGAACGCTGAACGAATAAGAAAAGTTTTTCTAAAAACACTTATAATTGCTAGTGAATGTTTAATTAAATTTATAAAACTCATTTTAGATGGCCCATAATATCTTGCTCCTCTTACTGAAGGAAGTGGTGTTAAATTGTCATGAACTTTTTTTAGTGAACCAGAAAAACTATTCCAGGTAGCTTTCTCATTAACTAATTTCTCAACAGTTGATTTTGGAAGGCAAGTATAGTTACCAAACTTTATTGACTTACCTGTAAAGCTTAATGTTATTATTTTATGAAGCTGATAACAAATTTTAAATACTGTATTTTCGGATCTTCTAACTCTTTCTCCCACAAATGTTTTTCCTTTAAAGTTTTTTGCTTGATCTAAAAAATTTTTTATTTCCTCTGGTCTATCTTCACCATCCCCATCCATTGGAATAACATAGTCAAAATCCTCTTTTTCAAAAGTATATTTTAAACCTGAAGCAATAGATCTTGCATGTCCTTGGTTTTTTTTCATATTAAGAATCTTAATTGAGTCAATATTTCCCAAATTTTTTTCATAATCTAGAGTGTCATGATTAGAAGCATCGTTAATAATAATTACGGAAATTTTAAATTCTTTATTAAGATCGAGACTATTTATTTCATCTAATAGTTTAAAAGTAGACTTCCAATCATTATAGACAGGGATTAATATCTTAATATTCATAAAATAATTTTCTTTAATATCTTCCCATACATATTTCATCTACGCAGATAAATTGGGATGAGTTTTTTATTATTTTGTCATTTGTAAATCCCTCCCATACTGGTCTGGATTTAAGATGATATGAAAGATTTCCTGCCTTCCATTCATTTCCAGTAACAAATTGTATTTCTTTATCAAAGTCTTGGTTCCATATGGCTTGAGTTTTTAGAGCAATTTCCTTTCCAGGATAATCAGTTCTCTTTTCAGTTTTATAAATTGACTCATATAAATAGATACTCGGTGATAAGAAGAATAAAAATAAAAAACCATATAAGAATGAACTAATTTTTTTTAAATTGATTTGAGATTTTAATACATAAATAAACAGTACTCCAAAAAATAAATAAAAAGGTGTCATCCACATTGTTCTGATTTTCGAACCTGTGATTATAGAGGTAAGAAGCATTAAAAAAATAGGTAAAATATTAATTGTAAATAAAAAAAGTAATTTTTTATCCTGTAAATTAAATCTAAATTTGATTTTTTTAATTAACAACCAAACTAAGAAAAAAAATGGAATAAGTATCCCTATCTGTTTAGCCATAAATATTAATGGATATTTTATATGATTTATAATGTTTGCATTTTCTAAACCTGTTCTTTGGATTCCATATAAAACTGTTATGAAGTTATTTTGATAAAGCCAAATTAAATGTGGAATCAATATGACTGTAAACACTTCTAAAGTAATCAAATATTTGAAATCAAATTTTTTCTTTTTTTTAAAAAAAATCAAATAAATAAATAACAAATCAATTGAAGCTAACAAATATACAAAAAGATATTTTGACAAAAAGCCTAGCGCCCCAAATAACCCAACCAAAAAACAATCTATAAATTTAATATCTTTTGCTGAATAAATCTTCCAAGAAAAATAAACTACCAGTGCCCAAAATGGAAGTTGGCAGACATTCACATTAAATTCTGGAGTAGTATAGTTATAAAAATAAACTGAAACTAATAAAAATACAGATAATAAACTTAGCTTAGTATCTCCTAAAATTTCATGTGCAAATTTGAAAACATAATAAAAAGCAATCCAAACAAATATCTGGCTTAGTAGATAGTAAGCCCAATCTTGAGCACCAAAAATTTGAAAAAATATCTCAGAAAAAATGGCACTCATTGGTGGATGTTTATTAAATCCCCAATCTAAGTTACTACCCCATGCTAGTGCTTCTATTGTATCTAAAGGTAAATTATTATTTGTTAATGATGGAACCAATGTCCAAATTATTAAATGAGAAAACAGGAAAATAAAAAAAATATTATTTATATTTCTGTTAAAAACATTCATAAGCAAATAATTACAATAATTAACGTTGCTTGACACCCTTATTCTGCTGAATATACTCCCTCGAATTCAATTTGAAATAATGCCTAAAACAAGCAAAGTAAAAAAGAAGACTTCTAAAATTAAGAGTAAAACTAAGAGTAAACCTAAAATAAAAGTTATTAGTAAACCAAAGATAGTTGTAAAAACTCCAATCAAAATTTCAAAAAATTATATTCCCAAGGATAATGAGAAATACATGTGTGAAAAACATAAGGTTTTTTTTAGAATAAAATTGCAAGATTGGCGAAAAGAGCTAGTGAAAGCAAATAATGAAGCTTTGTATAATGGGAGTATGGACGATAATAGTATTTCCGCAGACATTGTTGATCAAGCAAGTTCGTATACTGACAAAAATGTGGAAATGAAAGCAATCAATAGACAAATAAAATTAATATCGGAAATTGATAAAGCTTTAATAAGAATTAAAGACGATACTTATGGTTATTGTCTTGATACAGCTGAGCCTATTGGGTTAAAAAGACTTATGGCGAGACCGGTAGCAAAGTATACTATTGCTGCACAAGAGAAACATGAAAAGAATGAAAAAGTTCACGCAGATGACTAGAAAAAATAAAAAAAAGAAAAAAGTCCATAATCCAGTAACTTATTATTTTACGAAAAAGTATATATTTTATTATTATGGTTTTTTTTGGATAATTTTGTTATTTATTGTATTTAGTTAATGGATACAAAAATAATCTTAATAATTATTATTGTCCTTGCTATAGAGGTCTCAGGTCACGGAATTTTTGCCTCTTTATTTAGATTACTTTCTTCAATGAATTAATATGGTTTAGGTGGTTTCTCGCTTTCATTCATAAATGCAAATCCTCTTTTAACGCTATCTCTTTCAGAAATCTCCTCATACCATCTAGTGAGATTTTTAAAATTTTTAAGTCCAATATCATGCCATTCATGCCTTGCTATCCATGGAAATGTACCGATGTCTGCAATTGTATAATTATCTCCTGATAAGTATTTTGATACAAACAACCTATCATCTAATTCTTGATATATTCTTCTGGAAATTTTAAAATATCTATCTTCACCAAATTTACTTTTTCCAGGATTATAATGATGAAATTGATGGTGTTGACCTAACATTGGGCCCACATATCCCATTTGAGCCATAAGCCATTGATTAATTTCCAATCTTTCCTCAGAATTATAAAATTTTCCACTTAGTTCAGCTAAGTAAATCAATATTGCACCAGATTCAAAGATTGTTTTTTTATTCTTATGGTCAATAATTACTGGGATCTTACTTAAAGGACTAATTTTTTTAAAATCTTTTTTAAATTGTTCACCATTTTCAATATCAACCTTGATTACCTTGTAATCAAATCCAATTTCCTCAAGCATAATACTAATTTTTTTACCGTTAGGTGTATTAGCTGAAAAAAGATCTATCACTCTTTTTTACCTAATCTTTTTAATAAGTTTGTTGATGTTGTTGTGAATTCAAATCTATATTTTTCATTAGGTCTTGCTAGCTTAAAACATGCTCTCGCTGCTAAAGCGCCCTCATGAAAACCTGACAAAATTAATCTTAATTTTCCAGGGTAATTACAAATATCTCCTACAGCATAGATACCCTTTTGATTTGTTTCAAATTTTTCAGTATCCACTTCAATAGTTTTTTTGTTTAGATTAAGGCCCCAATTAGCAATGGGTCCTAACTGCATAATAAGACCAAAAAAACCTAGAACATAATCAGTCTTTAAGTTTTTTATCTCACAATTATCATGCTTAATGTCTATACTCTCTAATTTCTGATCTCCATGCACATTGGTAATTTGATACTTTGTAAAAAGATTTATTTTGCCACCTTTTTTAAGTTCATACATTTTATCTACTGTTGCTTGTGCACCTCTAAATTCATCTCGTCTGTGTATCAAGTTAACATCACATTCTTTTGATAACTCAACAGCCCAATCTAATGCGCTATCTCCACCTCCAAAAATTGAAACCGTTTTTCCTCTGAACATGTTTTTATCTTTTACTGAGTAAAATAATGATTTATTTTCAAATTTTTCAAAATCTATTGGTGAAAATTTTCTAGGTTCGAATGATCCAACGCCACCTGCAATTATTACATTTGGGGTCAAAAAAGTATTCCCTCCACTAGTTTTTACCAACCAGTTATTGTCTTCTTTTTTTACTTCTTCAACTCTTTCACTTAAATGAAATTTAATATCAAAAGGTTTTAATTGATTTAACAAATTACTGGTAAGTTCTTCTCCAGTACACTCCGGTACTGCAGGTATATCATAAATTGGCTTATCAGGATAAAGTTCGATACATTGCCCACCAATTTTATCTAAATTATCAACTATCTCACAGTCTAATCCAATTAATTTAAGTTGATGAGCAGTGAATAATCCTGTCGGACCTGCTCCAATAATTAATGCATCAGTTTTATTCATTTAAGCTTGTTTGGATGGTATGTTCACTTCAAGTCCGTCAATATCATCTGAAACAACTATTTGACAACTAAGCCTACTATTTGCTCTCGGTTCAAATGCCATATCTAACATATCATCTTCTCCATCTTCTTTCTTTGGAATTTTATTAAACCAATCTTCTTTGACATAAACATGGCAAGTTGCACAAGCCATTCCTCCACCACAGTCAGCATCTATACCTGGTATATCATTTTGAACAGCACCTTCCATCACGGTTAAGCCATTTTGAACTTCTATGGTATGTTTTTCATTATCATGCGTGATGTAAGTGATTTTAGCCATTAGGGGAATATAGGGCTAAAAAAAAATAGGGCAAGTATGCAAAACATACTCGCCCTATAAATTTAGTCTAAATAGTAATTATCTAGCTCTTGCACCAGCTCCAGAACTCATTGCAGCAGCCCAGATTACTAGACCAAAAGCAATTTTGTTAATGAAGTCAGCTAAGTTGTAAACAACGTTTAATGAGTTAGCATCTACACCACCTGTTAAGTAACCAAATACATAACCTAATGGATAAATTGCCCAACCTACAGTTACAATCATTCTCATTGCACCGAACGCTGTTACTAGAGCTTTATTTCCGCTTTTAGCGGCAGCTCTTCCAGCTTCACCAGAGAATATTTCATAAAGAATGTAGATCCATCCAGCCATACCGATTACAAAACCAAGTGTAGCATTAATGTATCCAGCTTCTCCTAAATATCCACCGATTAACATTACTAATGAACCGATTAACAATCTCCAGAACATTCCAGAATTTGCTTTTCTTACTGCTACTAAGATTAAGTAGAACTCTACCATCTGTAGTGGCACAGTAATTAACCAGTCAATATATCTGTAAACTGTTGGTGAGTCACCTGTAGCAACCCATACTTCTCTCATGTACATATAGTGAATGAAAGCGATACCAGTTACTAGACCAGCAACAGTTACTGATGTTTTCCACGCAGGGTTAACAGTACCTCTTTCCATAAAGAAAAAAGCTGTACTCGCTAACATACCCATTGAAATTATCCAAAAAGATATTCCAACAAAGTCGTCCTGAGCCAACATCGTTGCGTCTGCTGCATTAGCAACACCTGCATATCCCACTAGGGCCACAGCTGCTAGAGCAAACATTTTAAGTTTTTTCATAAAAAACTCCCTCTTTAGTTAGTTTTTACTTTAGTTTATATAAACTATGCTTAGGTCTCCCCAAGCAAAAGTTGTGGTTAAATACCAAATAAAAACACTTAATAGAAGACATAATTGACATTAATTTACATTGATTTTACTCATTTTTTAAAATTAAATACAATTTGTGATTTAAAAACCACATTAAATTAACTATCGAATCAAAATTACTATGTCAGATAATTTTAACAAAATTTATGAAAAATCGATTAATAATCCTGAGGATTTTTGGAAAGAGGCATCTGAGGATATTTTTTGGTTTAAAAAACCCACAAAAATTTTAAATAAATCCAACCCTCCTTTTTATAAATGGTATGAGGATGGAGTTACTAACACTTGTTATAACGCACTAGATATCCATATCGACAAAGGGAATGGAAAAAGAACTGCACTAATCTATGATAGTCCAATCACCGGCAACAAAGATCAATATACATATGAGGAATTAAAAGTAAAAGTTTCTAAATTTGCAGGAGCTTTAGTTAATCAGGGTGTCAACAAGGGTGACAGAGTAATTATTTACATGCCAATGATTCCTGAGGCAGTTATAGCAATGCTTGCTTGTGCAAGACTAGGGGCAATTCACTCCGTTGTTTTCGGTGGATTTGCCTCAAATGAGCTTGCTAGTAGAATTGATGACAGTAAAGCAAAAATATTAATTACTGCATCATGTGGTTTTGAGCCTGGAAGAACCGTTGAATATAAACCCTTGGTAGATGAGGCAGTTAAACAAGCAAATCATAAAGTTGAAAAAACAATTTTATTTCAGCGAAATGGTTATGAAGTAAAATTGAGAGCACCCGATGAAATTAGCTGGGATGAGGCTCTCTCAAATGCTACAGAAACAGATTGTGTTGAGATGAATTCAAATGAATTTGCATATATATTATATACATCAGGTACAACTGGAACTCCAAAAGGAATAGTAAGAGATATTGGTGGTCATATAGTTGCCTTAAAGTGGACAATGAAAAATATTTACAATATTGAAGAAGGAGATATTTGGTGGTCAGCAAGTGATATCGGTTGGATCGTAGGACACTCTTACATTGTTTATGCTCCATTATTTAAAGGATGCACCACTGTTTTATTTGAAGGTAAACCAGTTGGTACTCCAAACGCTGGTGCATTTTGGAAGATAATTTCTGATTATAAAGTTAAATCTCTATTTACAGCTCCAACAGCTTTTAGAGCAATTAAAAAAGAAGATCCTGAGGGTAAATTCTTTTCTAAATACGATTTAAGTAAATTTGAAAGTCTCTTTTTAGCTGGAGAAAGAGCTGATCCAGACACAATTAAATGGGCTGAGAATTTATTAAAGGTCCCAGTAATTGACCATTGGTGGCAAACTGAAACTAGTTGGGCAATAAGCTCAAATTGCACAGGGATTGAAATGATGAAAACAAAATATGGTTCAGCCTGTAAAGCTGTACCTGGCTATGATGTAAAAATTATAAAATCAGATCAGACTTTAGCCAAACCGAATGAAATGGGAGATATTGTTGTTAAGCTACCTTTGCCCCCAGGAACTTTTCCAACTCTTTGGAATGCTGATCAAAGATACAAAGAAAATTATATGTCTAATTATGAGGGATATTATCAAACTTATGATGCGGGTCATATTGATGAGGATGGATATATTTGGATTATGTCTAGAACTGATGATATTATTAATGTTGCAGGTCATAGATTATCCACTGGAGCTATCGAGGAAGTTTTATCAGAACATCAATCAGTTGCAGAATGTGCAGTTCTAGGAATAACAGATAAATTGAAAGGACAATTGCCTATAGGTTTAATGGTTCTAAAAGCTGGAGTTGATAAGGATAACGAAACAATTTCTAAAGAATGTATTCAAATGGTAAGAGATAAAATTGGTCCAGTTGCAGCGTTTAAAATTGCAATTGTAATCAAAAGACTTCCAAAAACAAGATCTGGAAAAATTTTAAGGGGAACGATAAGAAAAATTGCTGATAATGATGAATATAAAATACCTCCAACAATTGATGATCCTGCGATTTTAGATGAGATTAAGTCAGATCTAATCAAAAATAATATCTTAAAAGGTGTTTAAAACTTACCTATTTCTTGTAGGGGCAATCTTTTTGGAGGTAGCGGGTACCATGTTGCTTCCAATAACTCATAATTTTACAAAATTAATCCCCACATGTCTTCTAGCAGTCTTTTATTTAAGTGCGTTTTATTTGCTCACATTTGTTGTCAATAAACTTCCAATTGCAATTGTTTATGGAACTTGGAGTGGTCTTGGAATATTTACAATAGCAATATTAGGCTATATTTTTTTCAAACAGACCTTAGGTTGGCAAGCAATATTAGGATTATTTCTCATTGTTATAGGTGTAATTTTAGTTAATTCTTACACTATTAAAACAATATAAATTAATTATTTAGTATTTATGAAAGCTTCTATTGTTATAGCAAATTATAATAACTCAAAATATATTGAAAATTGTATTAGCTCTTTAAATTCTCAAACCTATAATAATACAGAAATTATTTTTTTTGACGATAATTCAAAAGATAATTCGATCGAAATTATAAAAAAATTTAATAATGTTAAAATAATAGAAAATAAGAATCAAACTCATTTTGGATCTTTTAATCAAATGAATGCTTTTAAGAAAGCTATAAAGTCAAGCACAGGAGATGTAATATTTTTATTAGATAGTGATGATTGGTTTAAAAACGAAAAGATAGAAAAAATAGTAAATGTTTTTTTGAACGACGAAAATAAAAAAATTATTTTTGATTTTCCGATAATTGTTAAAAATAACACTAATTTTTACCAAAAAAAAGTGGATAATACTTTTAAAACATATTGGGGTTATATTCATCCTACCAGCTGTATTTCTATTAGAAAAAGCTTTGTTGATAAAATATTTGACTCAACTTTAAATAAGAATTTTCCAAATATTTGGTTGGATTTTCGAATTTTATTATACGCAAAGTATATTAATGATTATGAGGTGATAGAACAAAATCTTACTTTCTATAGACAAACTAACGAAAATGTTTCGTCTAAATTCAAAAAATTTACAAAGTCCTGGTGGCGAAGAAGAAAAGAAGCACATGACTATTTTTTTTATTTTATGGAAAAAAATAATTTAGAGTATAGAAAAAATTTAGATTACTATGTTACTAAAGCTATAAATAAATTTATTTAGTGAAAAAAATTTTAATTATTGGAAAAAGAGGGTTTATTGGTAACAGTTTATCGTCATATTTAAGGAAATATTACATTATCTCCCACAAAAGTTTTAAAGATGCTATTAAAATACAATCTCAAATTAACAAATATGATTATGTTATAAATACTTCAATTAATAACAATTATATATATAAGAAATATAATCATAAATTTGATAATGATTTAAAAATTTCAAATTTAATTACTAAATCTAAGACAATATACATTTTTTTAAGTTCAAGAAAAATATATGAACCAAAAGCAAATATACTTGAGACTAGTAAACTTTTACCAAAATCGAACTATGCAAAAAATAAACTAATATCTGAAAAAAAACTCAAAGAGCGATTGAGAAATAATATTCTAATACTAAGAATATCTAATGTTATTGGAGACAAAAAAAAAATTAAAAAGATTCATACTACTTTCATCGATACTTTTTTTAATAACTTAAGAAAAGGTTTTATTTATGACAATAAAGATGATTTTAAAGATTTTATTAGTGTTGAAAAATTTTGTGAAATTATAAAAAGTATTATTGAGAGAAACTTAAAAGGAATTTTTAATGTTTCAATTGGCAGAAAAATTTATCTGGAAGATCTTATAAGCTGGTTAAATAAATTTAACAAAAAAAAATATGTCAAAAAAACTAAGAATATTAAAGATGATTGCTTTTTTTTAAATAATAGAAAATTAATGTCGAAGATTAAAATTAAAAATTCTGTATCGGAATTAAGAGAATATTGTTTTAAAATTAGTAAAAAAAAATTTTCCTAGCTGTTAAAAATTAGTGGTTTTCCTTCTGGGTCACCTATAATTTTACCTGCTTTCATCTTTATTTTTCCATCAACGATAGTTGCCATTGGTGTTCCCTTAAACTCAAATCCATTGAAAGGCGACCATCCACACTTACTTTCTATATTTTCATTTTTGATAATAATTTTTTTATCCATATCAACAATTGTGAAATCAGCATCATATCCCTCTTTTATAAATCCTTTATTCTGAATTCCAAAAATCTTTATTGGATTTTCACATACTAGATTTATTAATTGAGAAAGTGATAATCTTCCATTATTCACATGATCTAACATTACTGGCATGAGTGTTTGAACACCCGGCATACCTGATGGAGAATTGGGGTACTCTTTATCTTTATTCACTTTTAAATGTGGTGCGTGATCTGAACCGATTGTATCATTCAAATTATTTTTTACCGCATACCACAGTCGATCATAATGAGACTTATCTCTTATTGGAGGATTCATTTGAGCATATGTTCCAAGATTATTATAACAATCAGGTGCATAGATCGTTAAATGTTGTGGAGTGATTTCAAATGTTATATTTCCTTTATGTTGAGACAAGAAATCTACTTCTTGCTTAGTAGTAATATGTAGCACATGAGCTTTTTTATTATATTTTTTTGCAAGCCTAACTATTCTTCTTGTAGATGAAATTGCACACTCCTCACTTCTCCAAATAGGATGGGAATGCACATCGCCATTTTTAATTAATCTTTTATTCTTATTTAAAATTTCTTCATCCTCTGAATGAACAGCTACCACCTTTGAACTATTCTGAAAAACTTTGTCAATATCCTCCTCTAGTGCTACTAAAAGATTACCTGTTGAAGAACCTACAAACAATTTGATCCCACAACACCCCTCTAAATTTTTTAACTCTGCAAGCTGACTTACGTTACCTGCTGTTGCGCCAAAATAGAAAGCGTAATTGCAGTACATTCTATCTTTTGCAAGATCTATTTTTCTTTGAAATTCTTTTAAGTTTGATGTTGGTGGGTTGGTGTTAGGCATTTCAAATACTGCGGTGATACCTCCAGCAACAGCTGCCCTACTTCCAGAATGAAGATCTTCGGTGTCTGTCGAACCAGGCTCTCTAAAATGTGTTTGGGTATCTATGCATCCAGGCAAGACTATTTGACTTTTTGCATCATAAACTTCTTTTGCTTCTTCTAATACTTTGCCAATTTTAGATATTTTACCATCTTTAATAGCAATATCATTATTCTCTAGCTTCCCGTTAATATAACATTCACCGTTTTTAATTATTAGATCTAACATTTATAAAAAAAGTTATTATATTAAATTAAATGATCAATCAAATATGAATAATAGTGTTTATATATTAAAAGATAGAGCCATACTTTACATAAATGGTCAAGATAGTAGAGAGTTTTTACAAAATTTGATTAGTAATGACATTAACAAAGTTACAGATAATTCAAGTTGTTTTGCCTCATTATTAACCCCTCAAGGTAAATTTCTTTTTGAATTTATAGTTGTTAAACATAAAACGGGTTTCTTTATTGATTGTGAAAAATCTCAATCTGAGGAAATATTAAAACAATTAAATCTATATAAAATAAGATCAAAGGTAGAAATTCTTAATCTTAGCAATGAATTTGTTGTTGCAAGTTTTGGTTATGAAAAATATTTAACAATAGATAAATCAAAAGATATTCTTGGTTTTACAATAAAATATAGAGAAGATCCATTAGTTCTAGATCCAAGGAATAAAAATTTAGGTGCTCGATTAATAATCAATTTAGAAAAACTTTATCTATCTCTGAAGAAACTTGAATTAAAGGATGATAAGATTGAGGATTATTACCATCAAAGTCATAAACTTGGGATTGTTCCAAAGAATTTGAACAAGCTAAAAAATAAATTATTTGGAATTGAGTGTAATTTTGAGGAACTTAATGGTATTGATTTTAAAAAAGGATGTTACGTAGGACAGGAAAATACTGCTCGAATTAAACTTAAGAATAAACTTACTAAAAGGCTATTGCCAGTTGAAATAATT
This sequence comes from uncultured Pelagibacteraceae bacterium, assembly GCA_902514945.1. Lineage (GTDB taxonomy): Bacteria > Pseudomonadota > Alphaproteobacteria > Pelagibacterales > Pelagibacteraceae > Pelagibacter. Next base: position 17,804 of record CABXSO010000001.1, read on the forward strand.
GATGGAAAACTCGATGAAGGTGAAACAGTATATTATAACAATACTGAAATTGGAAAAATATTAATAAATGAGGAATATCCCTTTGCTTTAATAAAATTTTCAAATGAAAATTTCAAAAAAGACCTTACTTTAAAAAGTAAAAATGGTTTATTTAAAATATTTGTGCCTGAATGGCTTAAGATTTAAGTTTTTGGTGCGGCCAGAGAGACTCGAACTCTCATGGACTTGGTCCACACGGCCCTCAACCGTGCCTGTCTACCAATTTCAGCATGGCCGCAAATATGACCCACATTAAATCAATGACAAGTAGGTTTCAAATTGATAAATTTTATCTATGAATTTTAATCAAGAAGTTAAGTTAGCAACTGATCCAATTTATAAGAAGATTTCAAAAGTTATGCCTGAGATTGAATGGGCAGTTCATGCTCCTTATATACATAAAATTAATAAATTAAAAAAAGAGAAAAATGCTGTGATTCTTGCTCATAACTATCAAACTCCAGAAATTTATCATGGCATTGCAGATTTTTCTGCAGATTCTTTAGCTCTTGCCGTTGAAGCATCAAAAACCTCAGCAGATATAATTATAATGGCTGGAGTTCACTTTATGGCTGAGACTGCAAAATTAATGAGTCCAAGTAAAAAGGTTTTGTTACCGGATATGAAAGCAGGTTGTTCATTATCATCTTCAATTACTGGTAAGGATGTAAGATTATTAAAAGAAAAGTATCCTGGAGTTCCTGTCGTTTCCTATGTAAATACGTCTGCCGATGTAAAAGCAGAAACAGATGTATGTTGTACTTCTGCAAATGCAGTCAAAATTGTAAAGTCCTTAGGTGTTAAAAAAGTTATTTTTTTACCTGATGACTATTTAGCTAAATATGTTGCTTCACAAACTGACGTTGAAATTATCTCATGGAAAGGAATTTGTATTGTTCATGATCAATTCAACGAAAACGAAATTAAAAATATAAGGAAAAATAATCCTGGAATAAAAATAATTGCACATCCAGAATGTCCACCAGAAGTAATTAAGGCGAGCGATTTTGCAGGATCAACATCAGGAATGATTAATTATGTTAAAAATAATCAGCCTAAAAAAGTAATGATGGTAACTGAATGTTCAATGAGTGATAATATTCAAGTTGAAAATCCAAATGTAGAATTTATAAGACCATGTAATATGTGTCCACATATGAAAAAAATCACTCTGCCAAAAATATTAGACTGTCTAGAAAATGAAACTGGTGAAATTATCATGAACCAAGAAACAATTGATAAAGCTAGATTGTCAGTAGAGAAAATGGTAGCTATCGGTAGATAACACTTCGTGTCAAGAATTAAATTAAGTGAAACTTTTATCAAAGAAAGAGTAAAACTTGCTCTCACCGAAGATTTGTATCCTTATGGAGATATAACATCTAATCTACTAAATAATAACACAATTATTGAGGCAAAAATAATTTCTAATCAAAAAGCAGTTGTTGCAGGTTTGCTATTTGTAAAACAGTCTTTTAAGCAAGTTGACAAAAAAATTAAATTTATATTAAAAAAAAAAGACGGGGCTACGGTCAAAAAAAATTCTGTAATAGCATTAATTAAAGGTAAGGCTAATTCTATAATGATTGCAGAAAGGGTTGCATTAAATTTTCTATCTCATATTTCTGGAATAGCGACAAAAACAAATCAATTTGTAAAACTGGCTGGTAAAAAGTGTAAAATTTGCTGTACTAGGAAAACTTTGCCAAATTATAGGGTTGTTCAAAAATATGCAGTCAAATTAGGAGGTGGTACAAATCATAGATTTAACTTAAGTGATGAATTTCTAATTAAAGATAATCATATTGCTGCGTCTAATTTAAAAGAATTAGTTTTATTAGCAATAAAAAATAAAAGAGGAAAAAAAATTACAGTTGAGGTGGATAGTTTAAAGCAATTAAAAAAAATTATTGGATTAAAATTTAATACTATTTTGTTTGATAATATGAGTATTAAAAATCTTAGAACAGGTGTAAAGCTTGTTAAAAAATATTATGAGACGGAAGCTTCAGGGAATATTAATCTTAAAACTGTAAAATCTATTGCTGCAACTGGGGTTAATAGAATTTCAATTGGTAGCATCACCCATAGTGCTCCAGCTATAGATTTCAAACTACAAATCTAGATTATTTAATATTTTTAATTTTTATTTTTCGAAAGCTCAGCCTGTGCTGCTGCTAATCTAGCTATAGGAACTCTATAAGGTGAACAGGAAACATAATTAAGACCAGCTTTTGAACAAAATTTAATACTCTTTGGATCACCGCCATGTTCACCACATATACCCAGTTTAATTTTTTTATTTTGTTTTTTTCCTTTAGAAACGGCTATTTCGACTAAGTCTTTCACTCCATCGTCAATGGATACAAATGGATCAATAGTAAAAATCTTATTATCTATATAATCATTTAAAAATTTACCACTATCGTCTCTGCTTATTCCAAAAGTTGTTTGGGTTAAATCATTGGTACCAAAACTGAAAAATTCAGCATGTTTTGCAATATCATCAGCTTTAATTGCTGCTCTAGGTAACTCAATCATTGTGCCCACAAGAAATTCAATTTTCATTTTATTTTCTTTTTGAACTTTTTTTGCAGTATTGATTACTAAATCTTTCATTATTTTAATCTCAGTTTCAGTTGAAACTAAAGGGATCATAATCTCAGGAAAAGCAAATTTTTGTTTATTCTTTTTTAGGTCTGCAAGAGCCTCAAATATTGCCCTACATTGCATTTCATAAATTTCAGGAAATGAGATACCAAGTCTACAGCCTCTATGTCCTAACATTGGATTCTGTTCATGAAGTTCGTCGATTCTGCTCTCTATATCTTTTTTGTCTGATCCAATAACATTTGCTACTTCAGAAATTTCTTTATCAGATTTAGGTAAAAATTCGTGTAATGGTGGATCTAATAATCTTACAGTAACTGGAAGCCCATGCATAATTTTAAATATTTCCATAAAATCTTTTTTTTGATGTGGTAAAATTTTTTTTAAAGCATTAGATCTATCATCTAGTGTTTTTGATAAAATCATTTCTCGTACAGATAAAATTCTTTCCTCATCAAAAAACATATGTTCAGTCCTACAAAGTCCAATTCCCTCTGCACCGAAATCTCTTGCTGTTTTGGTATCTAGCGGAGTCTCGGAGTTAGTTCGTACTTTAAGTTTTCTAATTTTATCAGCCCAGCTCATTAATTTTGAAAAGTCTCCTGATATCTCAGGTTTTATTGTTGGCACTGTGCCTAAAATTATTCTCCCTGTAGAGCCATCAATAGTAATTGTTTCACCCTCTTTAACCTCAGCTGAGGATGTTTTAAAAACTTTTTTATCATAATTAATTTCAATTTCACTTGAACCAGAAACACAAGGTCTTCCCATTCCCCTAGCTACAACTGCAGCATGACTAGTCATACCCCCTCTTGAGGTTAAAATTCCTTTTGCAGCATGCATTCCTTGAATATCTTCTGGAGAAGTTTCAACTCTAACTAAAATTGTATCTTGCATCATATCATTTAATCTTTCAGCCTCCTCTGAAGTGAAAACTACTTTTCCACTTACTGCACCAGGAGACGCCGGAAGACCGTTTGCTATAACTTTGATTGAACTTTTCTCATCTAAAGTAGGATGCAAAAGCGTGTCTAAAGAGTTGGGATCAACTCTTAAAATAGCATCATTTTTATTGATTAACTTTTCTCTAACCATATCAACGGCAATTTTTACTGCCGATTTTGATGTTCTTTTTCCAGATCGAGTTTGTAATATCCAAAGTTTATTATTTTCAACAGTGAACTCTACATCTTGCATATCCTTATAATGTTTCTCGAGTTTTTTTAAAATTTTATATAATTCGTGATATACTTTTGGCATCGACTCTTCCATAGATACATCATCAACCTTTGCCTCTTTTCTTGCCTTTTTTGTAATATACTGCGGAGTTCTAGTTCCAGCTACAACATCTTCTCCCTGAGCATTTATCAAATATTCTCCATAAATATCATTTGATCCATCTGAAGGGTTTCTAGTAAAGACAACTCCTGTTGCACAATCATTACCCATATTTCCAAAAACCATAGATTGAACATTAACAGCTGTTCCCCATTCAGAAGGAATTTGATTCAACTTTCTGTAAACATTCGCTCTTTTGCTTTCCCAAGATAAAAATACAGCATCTATTGCCCCAAATAATTGATGATAAACATCTTGAGGAAAATCTTTACTGGTTTTTTCTTTAACTACATTCTTAAAATCATTTATTAAACCATCCCAATCCTTTTCATCAAGATCCGTATCAAGCAACACACCTTTTGTTAATTTATAATTTTCTATCAGTTCTTCAAAATTGTAACTTTCAACACCCATGACTACATTTCCGTACATCTGAATGAATCTTCTATAACTATCTTTCGCAAATCTTCCGTTGGATGTTTTGTTGGCCAAAGCAATTACTGTTTTATCATTTAGTCCTAAGTTTAGAATTGTATCCATCATACCTGGCATTGAAACTCTTGCTCCAGATCGGACTGATAAAAGAAGAGGATTTTTTAAATCTCCAAATTTTTTTGATACATCTTTTTCTATTGTTTTAATTTCTTTTTTAATTTGGTTAATTAATTTGGAATTTAATTTTTTTTTACCCTTATAAAAAATTTCGCAAACTTTTGTTGAGATCGTAAAACCTGGAGGCACAGGTAAACCCATTCTTCCCATTTCAGATAAATTTGCTCCTTTACCACCTAAAAAATTTTTTGAATTTTTTATTTTTTTTGAGTCTTTAGACTTAAAATTAAGAATTAACTTATTCATTATGAGCTTTTAAAAATTGAAAATTTATATAATTTTGAAACGTTTTACATAACATATTAATAAGTTCCAAACGGTTTTTTCTTAAAGTTTCGTTGTCCTCATTAACTTTTACATTATCAAAAAATTCGAAAACTTCTTTTTTAGTTTCAGCTAAAATTAATAATGATTTTTCACAATTTTCATCGCTGGTTATGGTAGAATAATATTTTTTAATATCATTAATTTTTTTATATAAGTTTTTTTCAAAATCACTTTTAAAAATACCAGGATCAGTTGTATCATTTATTTCAATCTCATTATTTTTCATCTCATGATCTAAAATGTTAGATGCTCTTTTGTAACTTGAATTAATGTCTATACCAATTTGACTGTTAATTACCTTATTAAGACATTTTGCTTTTTCATAAGATGAAAATAATTTATTTAATGAAAATGATGATAAAGTTGCTTCAATTATGTCGTAACGTATTTCTTTTTCTTTAAGATAATATCTAAATCTATCTTTTAAAAAATCATGTAATTCTTTTTGTAAATCTTTATTATCAAGATTGTATCCTTGGTCATCGTAAAGACGTGAAGAATAATTTAAAAGATCATTTATTTTCAGGTTCTTTTTATTTTCTATAGTAGTTCTTATTATACCTAGAGCAATTCTTCTTAATGCTAATGGGTCTTTTGAACTGGTGGGTTTCTCATTTATACCAAAAAAGCCTACCAAGGTATCAATCTTGTCTGTAATTGATAATGCAACACTGAACAGCTTTTTTGGAACCATTGAGTTGAGACCAATTGGTAAATATTGTTCAGAAATAGCCAAAGAGATATCTTTATCGAATCCTTGATGTTCAGAAAAATATCCTCCCATAAGTCCTTGGAGTTCAGGAAATTCACCAACAAGACCAGAGGTAAGATCGGTTTTACAAATCGATGCTGCTAATTCTACTTTTTCCTTACTAATTAATAATTCATCTGAAATTATTGCACCAATTTTTCTCATTCGTTGAACTTTATCAAAATAAGATCCAAGACCTTTAAAAAAATTCATTGATTTTAATTCTGATACCTTTTTTACTAAATTTTGAGTTTTATCCTTATTCCAAAAGAATTCTGCATCGCTTAATCTTGCGTCAACCACTCTTTCGTTACCTATTTTAATGAGTCCTTTTTTATCTTTTTTATTTGTTACAATTAAAAATTCATTCGTGATTTCGTTTTTATCATTAAATGTTGGAAAATATTTTTGGTGAGACTCCATTGTTAAGGTCAAAATCTCTTTAGGAACCGATAAAAATTTATTATTAAATTTGCACAATAAAACGTTTGGGCTATCTACTAAATTTACTACCTCATCCATTAATTTTATATTTTCATTAATTTTTAATCTTTTTTTTCTAAGTATTTTTAAAAAAGATTTGTTGATTATTTTTAGTCTTTTATTTTGATTAATAATAACTCCATTATTTTCAAAAAATTTTTCATATTTACTAAAATTTTCAAAGGATTTTTTTTTATCCTCAAAATCTTTATCTAAAAAAGTCAAATTAGAGGAAACTAAATGATGAAATTTAAAACTTACAATTTTTTTATCAAATATTGATAAGATTGATTTTAATGGTCTTCCCCAATTTAAATCAAATTCACCCCATTTCATTGATTTTTTCCATTTATAATTACTCAAAATTTTTGGAATGAATTCAGCAAGTAAATCATGTGTCTTTAATGAAGTTGCTAAAGTTTTGTAAAAATAAAATTCATCCTTTTCAGTTTTTTTTTTAAATAGATCTTTTTTGTTAATTTTATTTGATCTCAAAAATCCTTCCAACGCTTGTTGGGGAGCGCTAATTTTAGGACCTTTAATATCTTTAGATTTAATTTTAATTTGTTTATCTAGTCCTTCAAAAACTAAAACTAATCTATTTGGAGTTGAAAAAGAAAAATTTTTTTTTGATTTTATTGATTTTTCCTCAAATAAATTTTTAAAGTCTTCAAAAATTTTTTCTCTCAAATTTTTCTGAAGCGCAGCAGGAATTTCTTCACTAAATAGCTCTAAAAAAAATTCTGACATTTTATGTTTGCGACTCTACCCAAACTTCAGCAGCTTGTTTTGTGATCTCTCTTATTCGACCAATATATTCTGCTCTTTGAGCAACACTAATAGCTCCACGAGCATCTAATACGTTAAATATATGACTTGCTTTCAAGCATTGATCGTATGCAGGTAAAGATATGTTTTTTTCAACTAATGATTTTGCCTCACTCTCATGTATATCAAATATCTTAAATAAATTTTCCGTATTAGCATACTCAAAGTTATAAGCTGAGAATTCTTTTTCTGATTGATGAAAAACTTCTCTGTAATCAATACCTTCATCATTCCAAATTAAATCATAAACGTTTTTTTTCTGTTGGGTAAACATACAAATTCTTTCAAGACCGTAGGTTATCTCCACTGACACTGGTTTACATTCGAAACCCGCCATTTGTTGAAAATAGGTAAATTGAGATATTTCCATTCCATCACACCATACTTCCCATCCAAGACCTGCAGCTCCTAGAGTTGGACTTTCCCAGTCATCTTCAACAAATCTAATATCATGGTCTTTATGATTGATTCCTATTACCGACAAACTGTTTAAATAAAGTTTTTTAATATTTAGCGGAGAGGGTTTTATTATAACTTGAAATTGATAATAATGCTGAAGTCTATTTGGATTATCTCCATATCTTCCATCTGTAGGTCTTCGTGAAGGTTGAACATACGCTGCTTTCCATGGCTTGGGCCCAAGTGATCTTAAAGTAGTTGCTGGGTGAAATGTTCCAGCTCCAACCTCCATGTCATAAGGTTGTAAAATTACACATCCATTTTTACTCCAAAATTTTTGTAGATTAATAATTGTATCTTGGAAAGTTTGAAATTTAGGTTTTTTTTTATTTTTTTTAGAGGCCATATTTTTGCCAAACCGATTTTTCCTCTAATATATTTGATAATTGATCGACATGGGTATTTGAAGATGATAATTTTTTACTAAGCCAACTTTTTGATTTTTCAAATTTTTTAATGACAACATCTTCTCCAAATTTTTCTTTTAATACCTGATCTGCATTTCCTATCTCATCTATCAAACCAAGATCTTTGGCTTTTCTGCCGGACCAAAATTCACCTGAAAATAACTCTACCTCAGATTTTTTAAGTTTTGATGACCTGCTTTTTTCGACAACCTCTATGAAATCTTTATGTAAATCTAATTGAATATTTTTTAATCTTTCGATGTCTTCTTTTTTTTCATCAAGAAATGGGTCTAATGTACTTTTATTTTTCCCTGCAGTGTGCACTCTTCTCTCAACACCTATCTTTTTTATCAATTCTGTAAAGCCGAAAGAAGAGTAGATAACACCTATCGAGCCTATAATTGAACTTGAGTTTGCATAAATTTCATCTCCAGCACACGCTATTAGATATCCGCCTGAGGCTGCTACATCTTCTGCAAAAACTATTACTTTTTTTTTATTTTTTTTTGCCTGTTGTCTAATTAAACTATAAATTAAATGTGATTGGACGGGAGATCCTCCTGGAGAATTTATTGTAATAGCGACACACGGTGCTTTTTTAACTGAAAAAGCTTTTGAAATAATCTCCTCTTGACCAGAAAAATCTATACCCTGTTTAAATTTACCTACATTTCCAATTACGCCATTTAGCTTTACATGTGGAATAATTTTTTTTTTTTTAAAAAAAGAGAGCATTTTAAATATTTATAGAATTTTTTAGTGAATATAAAGACACCTTATAATTGAAGATACAGGTGCGTCAATTGATAAGTATAAAAAGTAACCTATTATACTAATTTGCTCGATAAATGGGAAGTGTCATACAACTAAAAAACAAAATTAATAATTCATATTTTCAACTTAAAAACTCAGTCGAAGATAGATTGATGTTAGTTGAAGAAAAAATAAAGTCAAAATTGGAGAGCAATGTAGACTTAGTTCAAAAAATGTCAAACTATCACCTTAATACAGGTGGTAAAAGATTAAGAGCTTTATTAACTCTAGGATCAGCAAAGTTATGCAATTATACAAAAGGAACTAGAGATATAAATTTAGCTGCTTGCGTAGAACTTATTCACTCAGCAACTTTAATGCATGATGATGTGATAGATAATGGTTCTATTAGAAGAGGAAAAAAAACTTTGAATAAAATATGGGATAATCATTCATCTGTTTTGTTAGGAGATTATTTACTAAGTAGATGTTTTGAAATGATGGTGGAGGATGGGAATATTGAAGTATTAAAATTATTGTCATCGACCTCCTCTAAGATTGCTCAAGGTGAAGTTCTTCAATTGCAACATCAGGGTGAGGTTGACATGCTGGAAGAAACTTACTTAAAAATTATCTCTGCTAAAACCGCAGAGCTTTTTGCGGCGGCTACAAAAGTAGGTGCTATTTTATCAAACGTGGAAACAAAAGAAAAAGAAGCATTAGAATTTTATGGAAGGAATTTGGGCTTAACATTCCAAATAGCTGATGATACTTTGGATTATAAATCTGAGTCAAAGTTTTTTGGAAAAAAAATTGGTAAAGATTTTTACGAAGGAAAGACTACCTTGCCAATTATTTTGTTATTTCAAAAAGCAAATTTAAAGGAAAAAAAAATACTTAAAAATATTTTTTCAAAAAACAAAAGAGATGAAAACGATTTAAACCGTACATTATCTTTAATTAAAAAATATGAGATAATTAGAAAGTGTTATCAAAAAGCAAACCACTATATTAATTTAGCATCAAGCTCATTATCAATATTTAAAGATTGTGATGAAAAAAACATTCTTGAAAATTTAACTTCATTTAGTTTGTCAAGGGATTTTTAGGGACTTAGAAGGCTTTTTATCCAATTACCATTTTTTTCTAAAGAATATTTTAATCTCTCGTGAATTCTATTATCACCATCTAACCAGAATTCAATTGTTGAAGGTTTTAAATTCCATCCAGACCAGTGACTTGGTCTAGGAACATTTTTTTTATCTTTATATTTTTTTCTATAATCCTCTAATGAATTTAAAAGGTCATCTCTACTTTGAAGAACACTGCTTTGTTTTGAGGCCCAAGCACCTATTCTACTGTCGTATTCTCTTGAGGCATAGTACTCATCAGCTGTTTCATCGTCTACTTGCTGTAATGTTCCAACTATTCTTATTTGTCTTAGTAGACTTTTCCAATGAAAGCACATTGTAGCATTTGGATTTTCTTTAATTTCATTTCCTTTTTGACTATTCAAATTTGTATAAAAAACAAATCCTTTTTCATTGTGACCTTTGAGAAGAACCATCCTAACTGAAGGAATACCCTCTTTATTTGCGGTGCCAAGCGCTAAAGCATTTGGGTCGTTAATTTCTTTTTTTTTAGCCTCTTCAAACCATTTTTGAAATAATTCAAACGGGTTATCTAGATCTAAAAAGCATTTATTAAGCCCTAGTGAGTTTTTTTGATTCATAATTTAAACAAAATAATCTATACAATATAAATAATGTCATTTAATACTTTTGGAAAGACTTTTCGTTTCACAACTTGGGGAGAGTCCCATGGTCCAGCTATTGGCTGTATTATTGATGGGTGTCCACCATTAATACCACTGAAGGAGGTGGATATTCAAAAAGAATTGAATAAACGAAAACCTGGACAATCTAAATTCACTACTCAAAGGAAGGAAAGTGACAAGGTTCAAATTCTTTCAGGAGTTTTTGAGGGTAAAACGACAGGAACCCCGATATCTTTAATAATTTACAATGAAGATATGCGTTCAAAGGATTACAATGATATTAAAGATAAATTTAGACCAGGACATGCAGATTTCACATATTTTAAGAAATATGGAATAAGAGACTACAGAGGTGGTGGTAGATCATCAGCTAGAGAAACAGCTGCAAGGGTTGCAGCGGGTGCTGTGGCAAAAAAAGTTTTAGAAAAAAAATTAGGAAAAAAATTCAAAATCTATGGAGCTGTAACCCAGCTTGGAATACTAGGATGTGATACAAATAAATGGGATGATAAAATAATTTCTAAAAACCCATTCTTTTGCCCAGATAAATCAATGTTAAAAATTTGGGAAAAATACTTATTAAGCATTAGAAAAGCTGGCTCGTCATGTGGGGCAATAATCGAAGTAAGAGCAAATGGTATTCCTGCTGGATTGGGTGCACCTATATACTCAAAATTAGATTCTGACATAGCTTCGGCTATGATGAGTATAAATGCTGTAAAAGGAGTTAATATTGGTTCAGGTATGAACTCAGCACAATTATCAGGTGAGGAAAATTCTGATGAAATCTCTCAAAATAGAAAAAAAACAAAATTTAAATCTAATAACGCTGGAGGTATTTTAGGCGGTATTTCTTCAGGTCAAGAAATAATTGTTTCTTTTGCCGTAAAGCCAACTTCATCAATTTTAAAAAGTAGAAAAACAATTAATAAATTTGGAAAAAATACAAGTATATCAGTAAAAGGTAGACATGATCCATGTGTTGGTATTAGAGCTGTACCAGTAGGTGAGGCAATGCTATCATGTGTTATATTAGATCATTATCTTCTTGATAAAGCTCAGTGTGGTTAGTTCTTTAATTTTGTTTTTTTAAAACTATATTGGAATTTAGTAAATCTAGAACTTTTTCCTCAATTGAGATGGAGTCGAGATTTGCAATTTTGTACATTTTATCTGGAGTATCTTGATCAATAAAAATATCTGGTAATGTCAATGATCTAAATTTTAAATTAGAGTCTATTAAACCTTTATTTGTTAAAAAATTAATTACATGAGAGCCAAAACCACCGATAGAACCCTCCTCAATAGTCATTATCGCCTCATGAGTGGTAGCTAATTGCCAAATTAAATTTTCATCTAATGGTTTTGCAAATCTGGCATCGACAACTGTAATCGATACGCCTTTTTTTGATAAATTTTCTGCAGCTTTTAAAGTATCATTTAATCTTGCTCCAAAATTTAATATTGCTAATTTTTTCCCTTCTATGATAATTCTTGATTTTCCTATCTCAATTTTTTCGTTTATCGTTGGCAGAATAGAACCTAATCCAGTTCCTCTTGGATATCTGAATGCACACGGTCTATCATTAATCTCGGTTGAGGTATTTATCATTCTCACAAGCTCAGCTTCATCACTAGCTGCCATGACAATAAAGTTTGGTAAAGTTGACAAATAAGTTGTATCAAAACTCCCAGCATGTGTTGGTCCATCAGCTCCTACAAGTCCTGCTCTATCAATTGCAAATCTGACAGGTAAACTTTGGATTGCTACGTCGTGAACCACTTGATCATAAGCTCTTTGAAGAAAAGTGGAATAAATGGCAGCATATGGTTTAAAGTTTTCTGTAGCTAAACCTGCAGCAAATGTAACAGCATGCTGTTCTGCAATCCCAACATCAAAAGTCCTATCTGGAAATTCTTTACGGAAAATATTGAGGCCAGTCCCGTCAGGCATGGCAGCTGTAATAGCCACAATTTTACTATCCTTCTTTGCGTGTTGTATTAAAGTATTTGCAAAAACTTTTGTATATGAAGGTAATTTGCTTGAACTTTTTGATTGTTCTCCAGTTTTAACATTAAACTTTGATACTCCATGATAATTATCGTTAGCTTCTTCTGCAAAGGAATAGCCTTTTCCTTTTTTTGATTTAGTATGAATTAAAATTGGTCCTTCATGCTTTGAATCTCTAGCATTTCTTAAAATAGGAATTAGTGAATTTAAATCATGGCCATCTATTGGACCAATATAGTAAAATCCAAGTGAACTAAACAAAGTTCCACCTGTTACAGCTGATCTAATCAAATCTTCTGCTTTGCCTGCCTTTGCACTAAATCTTTTTGAAAAGGCTGACATAATTAATTTTATTGTCTCTCTTAAACTAAAATAAATCTTTCCTGAAAAGATTTTTGCTAAATAAGTACTCATTGCTCCTACAGGTCGAGCAATTGACATATCATTATCATTTAAAATTACGATCATTTTAGTTTTGGAGGCGCCAGCATTATTCATAGCTTCATAAGCCATTCCCGCACTGATAGCTCCATCACCAATAACTGCAATTACATTATCTGACTTATTAGATAGTTTATTTGCCTCTGCTATACCCAACGCTGATGAAATTGATGTTGAACTATGTGCTGCACCAAAAGGATCATATTCACTCTCTGATCTTTTTGTAAAACCAGAAAGACCATTACCTTGCCTTAATGTTCTTATCTTGTCTTTTCTACCAGTTAAAATTTTATGCGGATAACATTGATGACCAACATCCCAAATTAATTTATCGTTAGGTGTATTAAATATATAATGTAATGCGACAGTCAATTCTACTACTCCAAGACTCGCTCCTAAATGTCCACCTGTCACAGAAACGGCATCAATCATTTCCTCTCTTAATTCATCAGCTACTTTTTGCAATTTTGACTCAGGTATTTTTTTTAAATCTGAAGGAAAATTAATCTCATCTAGTAATTCATATTTCTTTTTCATTTATTTCTACTCAAAATATAATTTAATGTTTCGAACAAATTTTTGGTTCTTGGTCCATATTTAATTAGTTTTTCATTTATTTTTAAAATCAAATTGTTAGCATATTTAATAGTATTTTTGTATCCCAGTAAACTAATAAGAGTTGCCTTTCCCTTTTTTTTATCCTTACCAGTTTTTTTCCCTGCCACATAAAGAGTTCCTTTATAATCAATAAGATCATCAGCAACTTGAAATAACAACCCTATATCAGCACCAATATTTTCAAATTTTTTAATATCTTTTTTATTTTTTTTCTTAATTATTAATGGTGCTACACAACAAAAACTAAAAAGTTTCCCAGTTTTTTTAATTTCCATCTCTTCAATCTTTTTTTTGGAAATTTTTTTACGTTCATAACTTAAATCTAAATATTGTCCCCCTGCTATTCCAAGGTGACCTGAACTTTCAGAGATTCTATTAATTAAAGTAGTTTTAATTTTTTCATTAATTTTTAAATCTTTATGACTTAAGATTTCAAAAGCCATTGTTAAAAGTGAATTTCCAGCTAAAACTGCTGTAGCTTCTCCAAATTTAATATGTGCTGATGGTTTGCCTCTTCTTATAGAATCATCATCCATGCAAGGTAAATCATCATGTATTAAAGAATACGCATGAATACATTCAACCGCAGCCCCGATAATGATAAGTGTTCTATAGTTTAATTTGAATAAAAACCCAATATCAATTAAAATTTTTGATCTTATTTTTTTTCCACCAGAAAATAAACCATATTTCATTGCAACAATCAAATCTGATTTTTTTTGTTTAGAAATAAACTTTCTTAAAAAAAAATTTGTATCTTTAGCAATTTTACTTAGTTTTTTTTGCATGATTTTTTTGACTAATTTTAGATATCATTTTTTTTGTTTTTTCGTTAATTTCTCTAATATCTTTTTGAAATTTTTTTTCAATAATGTTATTGAGTTTGATTAGGTTTTGATATTTGTCTAAAGAGTCACCTAAATCCTTTTGATTTTCTAATTCTTCAATCATCCTATTTGCCTCAAAAGTTAACTCCTCAAGAGAAAATGAATTATAATCTTTTTGTAAATTTTTATCTTTCATATAATACTCTCAAATAGTACATGAAAATTAATCTTGCAAATATTAAAAAAGCGAAGAAACTGTTAAATAAAAGAGAGTGTATTGCTATACCCACTGAAACTGTTTATGGAATTGGAGGAAATGCTTATTCTGACACTGCTTGTAAAAAAATATTTAAATTAAAAAAAAGACCCAAGAATAATCCACTGATAGTTCATTATTATGATTTAAAAAACTTAGAAGCTGATTGTGATTTAAATAATGATTTTAAAAAATTGTATAAAAGATTTTGTCCTGGGCCAATAACATTTATTTTAAATCTTAAGAAAACATCAAAAATTTCTAAAGTTGCAACAAATCAAAAAAAAACACTTGCTGTAAGATTTCCAAAACATCCTATAACAAGAAATTTATTAAAAAATTTAAATTTTCCTATTGCAGCACCTAGTGCAAATATTTCTACAAAAATAAGTGCAGTGACTTCTTCAGATGTTAAAGATGATTTTGGAAAAAAAATTAAGTATGTGCTTGAAGGTGGAAAATCATTAATCGGTGTAGAATCAACGATTGTTGATCTTAGAAAAAAACCTCAAATTTTAAGATTGGGTGGTTTAGAAGTAGAAACTATTCAAAAAATATTAAAAAAAAAGATATCAATTAACATTAATCCCTCTAAAATTTCAGTACCTGGACAATTGAAAATCCATTATTCTCCCGGTATTCCAATTAGGCTTAATGTTAGAAAAATTCAAAAAGATGAAGCCTTTTTATTAATTAAAAAAAATAAGATTAACAAATCAAACTATTATTTTTTATCAGAAAAAGGAAATTTAAAAGAAGCTGCAAAAAATCTTTATACGACTTTAAGAAAAATAAAAAAAGATAGATATAAATCTATAGCTGTGAGTAAAATTCCGAATAAAGGATTTGGCAAAACAATAAATGATAGATTAATGAGAGCTTCAAAATTTTAATGCCAATACCACTCGAAATAATCGATTTATCAAAAACTTATGACTCGAAAGAAGCTGTTCGAAATATTTCTTTTAAGGTAAATGAAAATGAAATCATTGGAATTCTTGGGCCTAATGGTTGTGGCAAAACGACAACAATAGGTATGATCCTGGGTTTACTTAAACCCACTGGAGGCAAAGTTTTAATTAAGGGTTTAGAAATTGAAAAACAAAGAGTAGATTTGTTGAACGAATTAAATTTTATTTCACCTTATATTGAATTACCAAAAAAATTAACCGTAAAACAGAATTTAGAAGTCTATGGAAGACTTTATGATGTTAAGGAACTAAAAAAAAAAATTGAATATCTTTGTGAAAAATTAAGATTAAATGAATTTATTAATAAAAACACTGGAGAACTTTCCTCTGGTCAAAAAAATAGAGTAAGTCTTGCTAAATCAATTATTAATGATCCATCTGTTTTACTTCTTGATGAACCAACTGCATCTCTTGATCCAGAAACAGGAGACTTTGTTAGAAGTTTTTTAGAAGAATACCAGAAAGAAAAAAAAACTTCTATTCTCCTTGCTTCTCATAATATGTCCGAGGTTGAAAGATTGTGCTCCTCAGTACTTATGATGAATAAAGGAACTATTATTGATGAGGGAACACCTGAAGAATTAATTAAAAAACATGGCCGGAAAAATATGGAGGAAGTTTTTTTAAAACTTACAAGAGATTTATTGTGAATTTAAATAAAATGTATGGTCTTTTTTTAAGACATTTTTATCTTATCAAAAGTTCTTTACCTAGGGTTTTGGATTTGATTTATTGGCCAACTATTCAGATTATTCTTTGGGGCTTTATTTCCAAATTTTTTTCAATTTATAGTGATTATTACAGTAATACGCTTGGAATAATTCTTACATGTGCAATTCTTTACGATATTCTTTTCAGATCAAGCATAAGTTTTAATATGCTCTTTTTAGAGGAAATCTGGAGCAGAAATTTTACAAATTTATTTATTGCTCCTCTTAAACTTAGAGAAATAATAGCATCACTAATCTTCACTGCTCTAATAAGAACTTTAATCGGATTAGTTCCTGCAATTATTTTGACATCACCTTTGTTTGGAGTCTCAATTTTAAAATTAGGTTTTCCTCTATTAATATTATTTCTAAGTTTATATATATTTGGAATAACACTTGGGTTATTTGTTAGCTCTGGTCTGATGAGGTTTGGTCCATCTTTTGAAAATATAGCTTGGTCATCTTTATTTTTACTTGCACCATTAGGCTGTATTTATTATCCAATAGAAATACTTCCTAATTTTTTTCAGATTATTGCGAAAGGTTTACCATTAGTTTACATTTTTGATGAGACAAGAAATATATTATTAAATGGAGTTGTAAATTATGAAAATATAAAACAAGCTTATTTGTTAAATCTAGTTTATTTAATTTTTGGAATATATTTATTTTATTTCTCTTTTTTAAAAGCCAGGGTAAAAGGAACATTAATAAATATGGGTGAATAATTGGTGCGCCTGCTAGGAGTCGAACCCAGAACCTCCTGATCCGAAGTCAGGCGCTCTATCCAGTTGAGCTACAAGCGCATATCATATTAATATAACATTTTATGGAAAAAAAAATAAATTTGATTGTTGATAAGATTGAAAATGACATCCGTGTTGATGTTTTTATCAAAAAGAGAAAGGATGCAGTTAGTCGAACTAGAATAAAAAAACTGATTTTAGATAAAAAATTAACGATAAACAACAAAGTAGTAATTGATCCCTCTAAGAAAATATATTTTAATGATCAAATAAAATTGATTATTCCTGAACCTAAAAAAGCTTCTCTAAAACCATACAAGTTTAATTTAGATATAGTTTTTGAGGATAAGGACTTAATTGTTTTAAATAAACCTGCTGGAATAGTGATACACCCCGGAGCGGGTAATTTCGATAATACTATTGTAAATGCTCTTATGAATTATAATAAGAACTCTTTTTCTAATATTGGAGGTGAATTAAGACCTGGTATAGTACATAGAATTGATAAAAATACATCTGGATTAGTTGTGGTTGCAAAAAATAATCTAACACACGAACATCTTTCAAATCAATTTAATAAACATACAATCAATCGAGTTTATCAATTATTAATTTGGGGGAAAGTTAGACCATCTAAAGGTAAGATAGAAACCTTCATTAAAAGGAGTTCAAAAAATAGACAAATGATGGAGGTTAGTAGTAGTAAAGGAAAAAAAGCAATAACCAATTATAAAACTTTAGAAATTTTTGAAAATGATAATATACCAACATTAAGTTTATTAGAGTGTAAATTAGAAACTGGTCGAACCCATCAAATTAGAGTCCATATGAATTATTTAGGTAATAGTATTGTTGGTGACGACAAATATAAAAAGAAATTTAATAGTCTTAAAAATATAGATCCTTTATTAGAAAAAATTTTAATTAAGTTAAATAGACAGTTTCTTCATGCGAAAACGTTAGGATTTATTCACCCAAAAAAAAATAAAGAAATGACTTTTAACTCAATTTTACCAAATGAACTTCAAATAATTCTAAAAACACTGAGAAATGCGGTTAAATAAATCATTGAAAAATTTTAAATATTAATTAGATAAAATGTTTATGAGCACAGCTATAAATAGTAATTTGCCTATTCTAAGTAATGAGGGAGGACTCTCAGCTTATTTGGAGCAAATTAAAAAATTTCCTATGCTTGATGCAGAGGAAGAATATATGCTTGCTAAAAATTGGAGGTCGACAGGTAACATAAAATCTGCAGAGAAACTTGTTACTAGCCACTTAAGATTAGTTGCCAAAATTGCAATGGGCTATAAGGGTTATGGTTTGCCTGTTAATGAAATGATTTCTGAGGGAAATATTGGACTCATGCAAGCAGTTAAAAAATTTGAACCTGAAAAAGGTTTTAGATTAGCTACCTATGCAATGTGGTGGATTAAGGCATCAATACAAGAATATATTTTAAAATCTTGGAGTTTAGTGAAAATTGGAACTACTACTGCTCAAAAAAAATTATTTTTTAATCTAAAAAAACTAAAAAACCAAATTGCACCTCAGACAGAGGGTGATTTGAGAAATGAACATGTAGATGAAATTGCTAATAAATTGAACGTAAGTAAGGAGGAAGTTGTCTCAATGAACCGAAGACTTTCAGGAAAAGAATTTTCCCTAAATGCACAGGTTGGTGAAGATGGTGACGAATGGCAAGACTGGCTAGTAGATAAAGAATTAGATCATGATCTAAAATTTGCTCACCAGGAAGAAATGAGGCAAAGAAAAGATCTATTAAAAAACTCAATCAAAGTTTTAAATGAACGTGAAAGAGAAATTTTGTACTCTAGAAAATTAAATGATGATCCTACCACCTTGGAAGATTTGAGCAAAAAGTACAAAATTAGTCGTGAGAGAGTAAGACAAATTGAAAATAAGGCTTTTGAGAAATTACAAAAGCACATGCTTTTACTCGCTAAATCTAAAAATCTTTTACCTGTAAATTAAACTTCAAAAGGATTTTCTATTAAAATTGTGTCATCTCTCTCTGGGCTAGTTGATATACTTGATATCTTTGCTCCTATGAAATCCTCTATCGCAAATATATATTTTTTGGCATTATCTGGAAGTTCATTTATATTTTTAATTCCATTAGTTGAAGTTTTCCATCCATCAAATTTTTTGTAAATTGGTTTAATTTTTAATTGATCTTCCACTGCAGCAGGTAGATAATCTATTTTCTCTCCATCCAAATCATATTCAATACACATTTTTATTTCCTCAAGTTCATCCAAAACATCAAGTTTGGTTAAAGCAACCCCATCAATTCCAGAAACTTTTATTGTTTGTCTAACTAGAACCCCATCAAACCAACCACATCTCCTTTTTCTACTTGTTACGGTTCCAAATTCTTTTCCTCTTGTTCCCAAAAGTTCACCAGTTTTATCCACTAACTCCGTTGGAAATGGTCCCTCACCAACTCTTGTGGTGTATGCTTTTGTTATTCCTAAAACATAATTAATTGAATTAGGTCCACAACCAGTCCCTGTAGCAGCACTTGAGGCAACTGTATTCGATGAAGTTACAAAAGGATATGTACCGTGGTCCACATCTAATAAAATACCTTGTGCACCCTCAAATAATATTCTTTTTTTATTTTTTTTAAATTGATCAATTTTGAGCCATACCGGCTGTGAGAATTTAAGAATTTCTGCAGCGATTTTTAAGAGATCCTTTTTAAGTTGTTTTTTTTCAAACAGTTTTTTATTTAATCCCTTTCTGATTGCATTATGATGCAACAACACTGTTTCTAATCTTTGATCTAAATTTTTTTCTGATCTTAAATCCATGACCCTGATTGACCGCCTTCCAACTTTATCCTCATAAGCAGGTCCGATACCTCTTCTAGTGGTTCCAATCTTACTTTTACCTGCAGCATCCTCTCTAATTTCGTCCATTTCACGATGAAATGGTAAAATTAGGTTTGCAGCTTCAGAAATCATAAAATTTTCTGAATTTACAGTAACACCTTTTTCTCTAATTTCTTTTATCTCATCTAGTAAAGCCCAAGGGTCTATAACAACACCATTCCCAATAATTGAAATTTTATTTTTTCTAACTATGCCTGAAGGAAGTAATCTTAGCTTGTAAGTCACACCATCAATCACCAAAGTGTGACCAGCGTTGTGACCACCTTGAAATCTAATAACAATATCTGCTTGCTCAGATAACCAATCTACAATTTTACCTTTCCCCTCATCTCCCCACTGTGAACCTACAACTGCAACATTTTTCATTATTTAAACATTTTTTTTAAATTAATTGAATTCAAGTGGTTAATTGGACCATGTCCTTTACCAATTTTAGGGTTAGTTAATATGGCTAAATTTACATACTTAATTCCCAACTCACAAGATTTCTTTAAGGTTTTTCCACATGAGAAAAAAGACGTAATTGCGGTCGATAATGTGCAACCAGTTCCGTGTGTATTTTTAGTATGAATTCTTTTGCTAGAAAATATTTTCATTTCTTTTTTATTTACAAATATATCACTCACTACTTCTGATTCTAAATGACCTCCTTTAATCAAAACATTCGAGACACCAAATTTTATTAATTTATTTGCCGCTAAAATCATATCCTCTTTTGTGCTTATTTTTAAGCCAGTTAAAATTTCAGCCTCTGGAATATTAGGAGTAATTAATGATACTTTCTTCAATAGTTTTTTTTTCATGAATTGAATAGCCTGGTCAGTTATAAGTTTCTGACCACCCTTAGCTATCATCACAGGATCTAAAATAACTTTTTCAATTTTAAATTTATTTAACGATTTATAAACTTTATTTATTACTTCTGTAGAGTGTAACATTCCGATCTTTATAGCTTCAGGCTTAATATCATTTATTGTATAAACTATCTGATTATAAGTTTCATTTGCTGGAATAGGCACTACTGACTTTACTCCTTTGGTATTTTGAATTGTTACAGCGGTTACTGCAGTCATAGCATAAATGCCTAAAGAAGTTGCTGTTTTAATATCCGCCTGAATACCTGCCCCTCCAGATGAGTCAGAGCCAGCAATAATTAAAATTTTTGACTTGATTTTCAAATTATTTAATCTTTTTTAAAACAATATTTAAACACTTAGAAAGAAGAGTTTTGTTCTCACTTTCACCCATTATTCTTATTTTTGATTCTGTCCCTGACTTTCTTACCAAAATTCTACCATTACCTTTAATTAATTTTGTTGCTAGTTTAATTGAATTTTTAATTTCTAATCTATTAATTATATTCTTATCTTTAACTTCAATATTTCTTAATATTTGAGGAGTTTTTTTGAATTTTTCAAAAAATTCACTAGCTTTCTTTCCTTTTCTAATAGCAAATAAAGACTCTAAAGCTACAAGTAATCCATCCCCTGTTGTTGCAAATTTACCCAAAATAATGTGTCCAGACTGTTCACCTCCTAAATTGAATTTATTCTTTTGCATTTTTTCTTTAACATATCTATCGCCAACATTAGCACGTATAAATTTAATGCCTTCCTTTTTTAAAAATTTTTCAAGACCATAATTGGACATTAATGTTCCAACAACCCCACCTTTCAGCATTTTTTTCTTTTTCCATCTCAAAGCTAAGGCCGCAATAATTTGATCTCCATCTATGATATTACTTTTTTCATCGCACATAATAATTCTGTCAGCATCACCATCCAATGAAATACCTATATGTGCCTTATGTTTTTTAACTGCAGATTTTATATTTTTAGGAAACGTGGATCCGCAATTTTTATTAATATTTAATCCATTAGGATTTATCCCAATTGCAATTACTTTAGCCCCTAATGATTTAAGTAGTTTTGGACCAGCTTTATAGCCTGCTCCATTTGCACAATCTATAACAATTCTAAGTCCCCTTAAATTAAATTCTTTAGTAAAATTTTTCTTTAAAATTTTAATATAATTTTCAGTTCCAGTTTCTAATCTTTTAACTCGTCCTAGTTTTTCAGGTTTAGAAAGATTTTTAATTATATTTTTATCAATCAAATTCTCGATTTTTTTTTCTATCTTATCTGATAATTTCATCCCATTAGGACCAAATAGTTTTAATCCGTTATCACTATGTGGATTGTGAGATGCTGTGATCATAATACCCATGTTAGCTTTCATAGATTTTGTAAGCATAGCTAAACCGTTTGTTGGTAAGGGTCCTAAGGTATATACATGCATGCCTGCAGATGCTAATCCTGATACCAGTGCAGGCTCAAGGGTATAACCAGATAATCTTGTATCTTTAGCAATTATTGCAATTTGTTTTCTTTTATTTTGTAATTTAAAATATGTTCCACTTGCTAAACCAAATTTAAAAAACATATCTCCATTAATATTTTTACTATTAATAGCCCCTCTAATACCGTCAGTACCAAAATATTTTTTTGTCATTAATTACTTATAATTTTTCTAAAAACTTTTAAGCCCTGTGTTATTTCATTTACATCATGGATTCTTAAAATTTGAATACCTTGCATCATTAGATAAATTGATGATGCTAATGTTCCACCAATCCTAGATTTACTATCGTTTTTTTTAGATAAGTCCTTGATAAATCTCTTTCGTGAATTACCTACAAGTATAGGAAAACCAAGAGAATGAAAAATAGAAATGTTGCGAATTAGACTCATATTATGTTTCAATTTTTTTCCAAAACCTATCCCGGGATCTAAAATTATATTATTATGATTAATGCCTTTTGACCTTATTAGTTTTATTTTTCTCTCAAAAAAATCATATATATCTAATAACTCATTTTCATAAATAGGTTTTTTTTGCATATTTTCTGGAAGGCCTTGCGAATGTTGAATTACAAATGGAACTTTATATCTCCTCAATACATTAATAGTATTAGTATCAAAATTTAGACCTGAAACATCATTAATTAATTGTACTCCTAAGTTTATACCCTTTTCTATAATATTTGATTTTCTAGTATCTAAAGATATTGGTATTTTTTTTTTGACTAAATATTTTAAAATTCTGTTAATTCTATTCCATTCTAAACTTTCACTGATCGCTTTTGATCCTGGCCGTGTAGACTCTCCACCAACATCAATTAAGTTAGCCCCGTAGTTTTTTAAATTAATTGCATGGTCAACCGCTTTTTCCATCTTGTTAAATTTTCCTCCATCAGAAAAACTATCAGGTGTTAAATTTAAAACACCTAATATATTAGGCGTTTCTTTAAAATTGAAATTAGAAAAATTTTTTTTTTTAGATTTAATTTTTTCTAAGTCTAAATTTATTTTTTTTTTAATTACTTTTGGTAAATCTTTAATACGATTAATGGAGATTTTTTTTTTTGATCTTCTCGTTAATATTTCTACTTGATCAAATGAAATTTCTTTAATCTGGCTTAATGGTATAGTTTTTTTTTTATCTACCAGTTCTGTTGAATGTTTTCCATAATAGAAATTACACACTCTAGTGTAATATCTAGACATTAAAATTAATGAACAATTTTTGGTTTAAGTCCCATTGCACCCATGGCAGAACTCTTCTCATCATCAACTTTTAAATCTTGTTTATCAGCAGGATAGACATTTTTATTAATTATATTTTCTATTTCTTCGCCAGTTAAAGTTTCATATGTCATTAGAGCCTTAGCAATTTTATGAAGATCGTCAACTTTCTCAGTAAGTATCTCTGTTGCTTTATTATAGCCTTCATCAACTAATTTTCTTATTTCTTTATCTATTTTTTGAGCCACTTCCTCTGAAACTGACTGTGTCTGAGTAACAGATCTTCCAAGAAATACTTCTTCTTGATTCTCGCCATATTCTACTGGTCCCATTTCTTCGCTCATTCCATATTTTGTTACCATAGCTCTAGCTAGTTGAGTTGCTTGATTGATATCAGATCCACTTCCTCCACCTGCCCCAGTCGAAATATTATCTTTTCCAAAAATTACTTCCTCTGCTACTCTACCGCCAAAACATACTGCTAATCGTGCTTTTAAATATTTAATCGAAAAACCATGTTTATCTCTTTCTGGAAGATTCATAACCATACCTAATGCTCGACCTCTTGGTATAATTGTTGCTTTATGTATTGGATCGTAGCTAGGCATATTAAAAGAAACTAAAGCATGTCCTCCTTCATGATATGCCGTTAATTTTTTTTCATCTTCAGTCATAACCATTGAGCGTCTTTCTGCACCCATCATTACTTTGTCTTTAGCTTCCTCAAACTCACTTAAAGTAACTATTCTTTTATTTTTTCTTGCAGCTAATAAAGCAGACTCATTTACTAAGTTTGCTAAATCTGCACCTGAAAAACCTGGTGTCCCTCTTGCAATAGTTCTTAAATTTACATCAGGGGCCATCTTAATTTTTTTAACATGTACTTTTAATATTTTTTCTCTTCCAATAATATCTGGATTTGAAACGACTACTTGTCTGTCAAACCTTCCCGGTCTCAATAAAGCTGGGTCTAAAACATCTGGTCTGTTAGTTGCAGCTATAATAATAACACCCTCATTAGTGTCAAAACCATCCATCTCAACTAAAAGCTGGTTAAGTGTTTGTTCTCTTTCGTCATTTCCACCACCTAAACCTGCCCCTCTGCTTCTTCCAACTGCATCAATCTCATCTATAAATATTATACATGGAGAATTTTTTTTTCCTTGTTCAAACATGTCTCTAACTCTTGATGCTCCAACTCCAACAAACATCTCAACGAAATCTGAGCCTGAAATAGTAAAAAAAGGAACTCCAGCTTCACCAGCAATAGCTCTAGCTAATAAAGTTTTTCCTGTGCCTGGAGGACCAACTAACAAGGCGCCTCTTGGAATTTTTCCACCTAACCTACTAAATTTTTTAGGGTCTCTTAAAAATTCTACAATCTCTTCAACTTCTTCTTTTGCTTCCTCAACACCTGCAACATCATTAAAAGTTACCTTTCCTTTCATTTCGTTCATCATTTTTGCTTTCGATCTTCCAAAACCCATGGCACCGCCTTTACCGCCTTGCATTTGTCTCATAAAGAAAATCCAAACCGCAATTAGTAACAACATAGGGAACCATGATAGTAACACACCAAACAATGATGGCATTTTTTCATCAAGTGGGGCAGCAGAAATACTTACCCCTTTGTCAGAGAGTTTTTCTATTAAATTAGGATCATTAGGTGAATATGTTTTAAAACTTTTTCCGTTTGCATAAACTCCATTAATGTTATTTCCTTGTATCTCAACTTTTACAACTTCACCATTATCAACAGACTCTAAAAAATCAGAAAAAATAATTTGATTTGAAGCACTTGTATTAGCTTGAGGGTTCTTGAACATATTGTATAGACCAATTGTCAAAAAGACGATTATTGCCCACATAGCTAAATTTTTAAAATTCATGACTATAAGATAAGAATTATTATTAATATAACAAGGTTATTTTTAGTATTCTTTTGTTAAAATGACAGTCTGATTAATCATCTTAATGACGCATCCTCCTAGTGTTTCTCTAAATAATCTCTTATTTCTAATCTTATTTAAAATACTATCAATTTTTTTACCTCTGACTGGGTTCCGCTTTTTACCAACAAAATGAATTAAATCTGATAAAGATCTAAAAACTACCTCATATGAGTTGTCAAAAAAATCCTCTTTTAAGACTAACTCTTTTTTTTTTTCGTTTAGTCTCGAGTTATTTTTCTTGTTTTTTTCAACATAAAATCTTATTGATTCATCTGAAATTTTCAAATTTTTTATAGTTAATTGAAATTTTTTTTTATCAAAACCAATTGATTTTAATTGATCAATAAAATTTCTTATTTTAATTCTATTAAATTTTGTATTATAATTTGAGGGATCATTAATAAAAAAATTAAAAATAAATTTAGAAATAAATAACAAATCTTTTTTATCAAATTTGATAAGAGGTCTAAGTAAATTGACGCCATTAATTTTTGTCACCTCCCCCAGCGACACTAATCCTTTTAATCCACTTCCTCTTACCATTCTTAAAAAGAAATTTTCAATTAGATCATCCATATGATGACCTAAAACTAAGTTATTAATTTTTAATGTTTTACATTTAGAAAATAAAAGATCATATCTTTTTTTTCTGGCAAAAGATTGGATGCCGTTTGGAGGTTTTTTGCTCTTGACCGTCAGAATTTTTGACTCAATGTTCATAGACTTAAGAATTTTTTTTACTTTAAACGCCTCGATTGTTGACTCTTTTCTTAATTTATGATCAACGATAAAATACTTGGAATTAAGATCGTTTTTATAAGCAAAAATTCTTGTTAAAAATGCTAATGCTAAGCTATCTGATCCTCCAGATACAGCAACTATAAAATCTTTATCTATTTTAAATGAATCTTCAAATTTTCTATAAATTTGATTTACTCTTTGGTTACTAAACTTTACTTTATATTTATTAGGAATTTTGTTTCTTACACTCAAATTTTTGAGACTCATACTTCGCTTTTTGAATTACTGATTGGTTTGCATCAGGATATTGTTTTTCAACACCACCAATCATTTTACAACCTTGATCTTTTTCACCAATTTGTATCATTGATACGCCTAATTTTAATAAATTAATAGGTGCTTTTTCACCTTTAGGATATTTTTGATATCCCTCTAGATAAGCTGAAGCTGCATCTGTATAAAGTTGTCTAATTCTGAAAGTTTCAGCATACCAATATTGTGCATTACCAGCTAATTTGTGTTCAGGATTTGTAATAACAAATTCTCTAAATGCTCTTTCAGCAGTGGCATAATCTCCAACTTTCAAAAAACTTGTAGCGAATTCATATTGTTTTGATGCAGACACCTTTGGCAAAATCTTTTCTTCTGCTTGGAATGTCTCAGTAACGATAGACGCAGTTGTTTCAACTGATTGAATTTTTTGTGATGTTTCATTTTGAGAATTATCTTTATAAGAAATTGAGCCCAAGTCTTGTGGTAGAGATGAACCGGGTAATATTTCTGAATTATCATTTGCTTTACTTTTTGTAACTTTGTTAATTAGTTCACCAGTTGATAAGTTAGTTTCTAAATTTTGAAATCTAAGTTGGTTGTCAGCCTGTACCTTGGATAACCTACTCGATAATTTATCCAATTTAAAATTAATTTCCTCGAACTTATTAGTAAGTTCTTGAAATTGATTTTCAATTTCAGAAAGTTTTAACAAATGTCTAGTTAGAACATCTTCTGAGTTTCCAATTTCAGATGAGCTTAAATTTGTACTATTAAGTTCATTTGAATTCGAATAGACTGCTTTTTCTAGTGTCTTTAGATCTTTTTTAATCACCTCTATAGTATCATAGATATTATGATTATCAGCTAATGAGGAAAAACAGATAAAAATGTTAATTACCGAAAATGTTATTAATCTAAAATTTAACTTTAAATAAATCATTTATGAAGGTTATGTTGAAAATAGTGGCAAAAAAAAGACCTCTTAAATAACCAATATTTAAGAGGTCTAAAATCTTTATTTAATTTTAATTAGCTTTAACTGATACAGATCTTCTGTTCTTTGACCAGGCTAATGGATTTGATCCAGAATCTACAGGTCTTTCCTTCCCATAACTTAAAACAGAAATTCTACCTGATGAGATCCCATAGGTCATTAAATAGTCTTTTGCGGCATTAGCTCTTCTTTCGCCTAAAGCCAAGTTGTATTCTCTTGTTCCTCTCTCATCTGCATGACCTTCTAACACAATTGTAATATTAGAATTCTTTCTTAACCATGATGCTTGTTTTCTTAATGTTTCTCTAGATGCAGTTGTTAAAACAGATTCATTTGTCGCAAAAAATACTCTGTCTGGAACTCCTGATGCAAGGTATTCAACAGTGTCTGTGCCTGTATAAACATCACCCTGCATTTGTCCTGTACTCACTTTTTGAGTTGCGCAAGCACTCAAAGCTAAACATGCAACTAATGCAAGAAACGTATTTTTTAAAATTTTGTTAAATTTCATTATTGCTCCTTCGCTCAATATTTCAAAAGTATACTTTTTCACAACTAATTAGATGTTTCAAGTCTAAAAATCAAGCTAATTAGTTATTAATTGCTTAATAAAGATGACCATGATGGGTCTGATCCATCAGTCGGTGTAGGCACTTGTCTCTCATTATAGCCTGTTAAATCTATAGACCACAATTTAGCAGAGAAACCCTCACCCTTTACGTCAGTTTTAGTCTCTCTGTAAAAAATAAGAACTCTACCGTTAGGAGACCATGATGGAGCTTCTTGATAATAATTTTCTGTTAACAACCTTTCTCCGCTTCCATCCGTTCTCATGACACCAATGTAGAACTTACCTTTGTGAAGTTTTGTGAATGCTATTAGGTCTCCTCTAGGAGACCATACTGGGGTTCCATAAATTCCTTTACCAAAAGATATTCTTTTAACATTGCTACCATTACTTCTCATTACGTAAATTTGCTGATAACCACTTCTATCCGAATTAAATGCGATAAATTTTCCGTCAGGAGAATAGGATGGTGATGTATCGATAGAAGGATGATTTGTAATTTTTTCGACAATTCTATTTTCTAAATCCATAGTATAAATTTCAGAGTTACCATCTTTTGCGAAACTCATAATAATCTTCTTTCCATCAGGAGAAAAACGTGGAGCAAAAGTCATCCCAGGAAAATCTCCAACAACCTCTTGAGTTCCAGTCTCAATATCCAATAGATAAACTCTTGGTAAATTTCTAAAGTAAGAAAGATATGTTACTAGTTGACTAGTAGGATTAAATCTGGGGGTTAAAACTAATTCATTTCCAAGTGTCAAAAATTTATTATTTGCTCCATCTTGATCCATAATAGCTAATTTTTTTACTCTTTGAGTTTTTGGACCTTCTTCTGCAACATAAATGATTCTAGTATCAAAATAACCCTTTTCACCTGTCAATCTCTCGTAAACTTTATCTGTTATTATATGGCCAACACGTCTCCAATTATTTGGTACGGTTGTAAATGCTAATGCCATCATCTCTTTGCCAGCAAGAACATCCCACAATCTAAATTCTACTCTTAATTTTTCATCCACATAGCTTACTTTTCCAGTAATCAGAGCTTGAGCTTTAATTAAGTTCCAATCTTCAAATCTAGGTTTCAAATTTGCAATATCTGGAGCCTGCAAAAATGCATCTTTATTTAACGGATTAAATAATCCTGAAATTCTCAAATTATTTTCAACGATTAAAGATATTTCTAAACCTATATCTTTTTTTTTTAGGATATTTTCAAAATTTTTTCTTGAATCTTCATCAATAGATAAAGGAGAAACTGCAACAGGTAATGGATCAAGATTCCCTCTAGTAATATCAACTTCTATCAACCCAAATGACTTAACTGGGATTAAAATCATAATCAAAGTAATTAAAAAATTTTTCATTTTATAAATATTATATTAACCCTCTAACATTTCTCTTGCATCAAAATTTAATTGAAGTTGCTTCCACCTCTCGTACCCAGTACTAGGAACTCTTAAAGGCTGACACAATTTAATAGCTCTTAAGGCACTTTCTGCTAATACTTTGTAAAAACCTTGCCCTGGTTTATTCATCCTTGCGTGATCCAAAATTTCTGACTTAATTACAGATCCATCAGGTTTAAGTTCTAGTTTTATTCTCACAAGTAAATTTTCATTATAAGGTAATCCAAGTGGAATACTCCAACAACCAAAAATTTGAGCCTTTAATGCGTCCTCCTCACTTAAGGATAAGCCCGTGTTATCAAAATTTTTATTTTGATCTTGGCTTAAATCTGGATTTTTTATTAAAGTCTCTGATTTACTCTCTTTAGACTTGTCAATCAAAGCTGCAATATTATTAGGATCAAATAACTCATCTTTTTCAAATTCTGATACTTGCTTTACTTCATTGTCAATTTTTTCAGGGTTTTGTTTGTCTTCTTTTATTTTTTCGACTTTCTTTATTTTGTCATCTGGCATTGGGACTGCATCAGGCTTTATTTTCTTAACTTTTTTAGGAGGAGCTTGTTCTGATACTAGTTTCTTCTCTTTTTCTTTTACTTTTTCAATTATTTTTTTTGCTTTGGGTGCAAATGGAATATTTGTTTTTTCAGTTATTTGAATTAATTCTACTGAAACAATAGGAGGAAGGTCAATTGGTTTTTTTACTAAAAAAGGTAGGCTCATTGCCGTTAAAAAAATTACAAATAAATGTAAAGTAGAGGAAATTACAATACTTCTATTCACAAAAAAATTACCTCTCTTTGTATGGTTCGGAAATTAAAGCTACTTTTGTAAATCCTGAACCTGAAAGCAACCCCATTATTTCAAGAACTCTGCCATAATTAATTGTTTTATCTCCTCTCACATAAATTCTTGTATCTGTACGATTTTTTGAGACTGCTAAAACTTTTGCAATGATTTTTTCATATTCAACTTTTGACTCTTGTATAAAAATTTCTCCTTTTGAATTTATGGTCAACGTTAAAGGCTCTTGTTCCTCAGGAAGAGAGTCTGCAGAACTCTCTGGTAAATCAACTTGAACTCCCACAGTCAATAAAGGTGCTGTTACCATAAAGATAATTAATAGGACCAACATAACATCTACAAATGGTGTTACATTTATTTCACTCATTGGTTCCTTTGATGAACGATTGAACTTAAATGCCATTCTAGATAATCGTTAAAAATCTTTTAGAAAAGTTTTCTAATTTTTGCGAATATTTTAAAGAATCGTTATTAAATTTATTGTAAGCGATTACAGCAGGGATTGCTGCTAACAAACCTAGAGCAGTAGCAAAAAGAGCTTCTGCTATCCCAGGTGCTACAATCGCTAAGCTAGTATTTCTTGAAATAGCTATAGATTGAAAAGAATTCATAATCCCCCAAACAGTTCCAAATAATCCTATAAATGGTGCTGTTGATCCTACTGTAGCCAAAAAAGTAAATCCCTTAGTAATCTTAGACATTTGTTTTTCTATACCTGTTTCTAACATCGATGTCATTCTAGTATTTAAATCTGTTTTAGATCTTCTTTTAAGAAGATTTTGCATAGCGTCTTTAAAAATTAGAGCCATTGGATCACTAATATTTCCTGGAAGATTATTATAAAACGACTCGGCTGATTTCGAATTCCAAAACTTGGTTTCAAATTCCTCTGTACTTTCATTTATTTTTTTAAATAATTTAAATTTTTCAATTATTACTGCCCAAGAATAGACTGAGCATGCTATAAGAATAATTATAACTGATTTTACAATTATATCTGCTCTTATAAACAAATTCATAAGTGAAAAATCAGCATTTGAAGCAAGTCCGACTGCTTGTGAAGAAATATCAGCTTCCATAAGATCTTCTCACACTTAAATGTGTCATGAATTTGACTTTAAAAATCTAAGATTAATCCTCTTTTTGGTGAGTTTCATAGTAAAAACTCGCAATTAAAATAGCATCTGCTTTATTTGAATCTTTTTTTTTTGAGAGATGTTTTGAAAAATAAGGAAATATTTCAATAGCTCTTGTCCTACTTGCATCCTTTTGAGAATTAATTAAATTAAAATATTTTTTCCATTTAGCTGGTCTAACAAAAAACACTGGTAATTGCATTGCGGAACATATTCCTTTCAAAATCCCAAAAGATTGACCAAAATTAAACATACTGGTAACACCTTGCCCTGGCATTGCAGAAACTTGTTCTATCACAACTCTAATTTCATTGTCTTTTCTATTAATTCTCTTAAAAAATTCGTTATAAATTTGAGCACCATTAACCTGTTTTTTATTTTTTTTCCCCTCGGTCATGATTGGCATTTCGATTACTTCAATAATTTTTCCATTTTCAAAAAAACAAATTGAGCCTGAAATACCTGGATCAATACCAATTATAAGCATATTTTGTATTTAATTTAAAAATTTAACATTTGTATAGATATTTTGTACATCATCATCTTCTTCTAATGTCTCAAAAAAATTAATCAATTCTTCTTTTTTCTCGTTTGAAATTTCAACAGCATTTAAAGGCACCCATTCTATTCCTGTCGAAATAAAATTACTTATTTTTTTTTCTAACTCTTTTTTAACAGTATAGATATCATTTATTGAACATTGTATCTCATGAAATTGTTTATACGATTTGCACTCATTTGCGCCGGCATCAATAGCAAGTTCTAATATATCTTCATCTGAAATTTCATTTTTGTCGATTTTAACTACTCCTAATTGATTAAAATTATGAGATGCTGAGCCTTGAGTTCCAAGGCTTCCCCCTGATTTTTGAAAAATTGTTCTTATATTTGAAGCAGTTCTATTCTTGTTATCAGTTAAAGTTTCAACTATCACAGCTACTTTTTCAGGTCCAAAGCCTTCATATCTCAAGTTTTCAAAATTCGACTGATTACTCATTGAGGACTTATCGATAGCTCTAGCTATATTATCTTTAGGCATATTTGCTGACCTTGCTGCTTGGATAGCAGAACGTAGTCTTGGGTTCATAGCTGGGTCTTTATCTCCAAGCTTTGCAGCAACAGTAATTTCTTTGGATAGTTTTGAAAATATTTTTGATCTTTCTTTGTCAGCTTTACCTTTTTTATGTTTTATACCTGCCCAATGAGAATGTCCTGCCATAAAAATTAAGTATTTTTTAAAAGACCTCCAAATATATAACTTTCTATACTATCTGCTAAGCCAGTTTCTAAATTACAATTTACTATAACTCCACTCAAAGAAGCTTCTCCAACAGCTGGAAAATGTTTAATTGAATTTTTTTTCATAAATCTACTTAAAGAATTATCTTTATCCATGCCTATAACTGAATCATAATCTCCACACATGCCTGCGTCTGTTTGGTAAGCAGTACCATTTTTTAAAACTCTTGCGTCATTAGTGGGTATATGTGTGTGAGTTCCAATAACAAGCGTTGCTTTTCCATCAAAATAATGACCAATAGCATTTTTTTCACTTGTTATTTCTCCATGAAAGTCAACAATTAAAAAATCATAATCCTTTTTCAAATCATATTTTTCTAAAAATTCTTTTGATATTTTAAAAACATCATCACACTTCTTCATAAAAACATTTCCCATTAAATTTAAAACACCCACCCTGTAATTATTTTTTGTTTCATAAACCTCAAATCCTCTACCTGGAGCAGGTTCAAATAAATTTTTTGGCCTTAGTAATCTGCTCTCCTTATCAATAAAATTCATAATGTCTTTTTGATCCCATATATGATTTCCAGTTGTAATAACATTAACGCCATTTTCAAAAAAATCTGTACAGATTTCTTTAGTCAAACCAACGCCAGTGTCATCAGCATTCTCACCATTAATAATTACAAAATCGATATTATTTTTTTTAATCTGGCCTAATAAATCATTAGTTATTTTTCTACAACCAGATAATCCAACAACATCACCTAAAAATAAAATTTTCATAAAAAGATTATTTGTTTGTTATAATAAAATCTAATTTAATATCATAATTATTAGTTGGTATTTTTTTTACTTTCTGAAAAGAGTAAGCAAATCCAATCGTTATGACCTTTTTTCGTTTTCTTATTTTCTCAATATACCTATCGTAAAACCCTCCACCATAACCAATCCTATTGAAATTTTTATCAAAAGCTACAAGAGGCACTAACAGAATATCTGGAAATTTAACATTTTCAGAAATTGGTTCTGGTATTCCAAATTTATTTATAGCTAATGGATGATTTGTTGACCATTGATAAAAGTTCATTTGTGATTTTTTCGTTATTTTTGGTAACGTTACAATAAATTTTTTTTTTTCAAATTTTTCCAAAATTTTGAGAATATCTATTTCATAGTTATATGCGTAATAGCCACCAATTATTTTTCCTGAAACTTTATTTTTTTTTAAAATGTTTAAAATTAAATTAAAATTAAAAATAAATTTTTTTATCTTTTTTTGTTTTCTTATCTTTAGGATTTTTTTTCTAATTTGAGATTTATTCACAAAATTTTATTAAGATATTTTATCTATATTTGCTTTTTCAACAAAATTTGAAATCTCATTAGTAGCAGCGTCAATTAACTTTTCATAATGTTTTTGATTCTGCTCTATTTCGTCTTTTAATTCTATATGATTTTTATTTAGATTTTTAATTTCCTCCTCTTTTCTGTCTTTGTATTCATAAACTAATGATTTTAACTCTCTAAATTTATTTGAAAGTTCTTTTAATTCTGTCTTTTTCTGCTCAACTTTTTTCTTAGTTTCGTAGTATTCATCCATTACTTTTACTGCAGTAACCAGTAAAAGTTTATTTTCTCCAATATTTCCTAGGTCATTTTTTAAATCATTAAACTTTTGATTAATTTGTATTAATAAATTTTCAAGATGTTCTTCTTGTCCATCATCACACGATAACAAAAACTCTTTACCATTGAATTTTATAGTTACATTTGCCATTTATCGATTTCATCCATTAACGTATTTGTTTCTTGATTTAATTCATCTATTTTTTCCGAAAATTCTAATCTTTTTTTTTCCTCAATTTTTTCTTTATTTTGTAAATCTTCTAGCTTTCTTGATAAATTATCATGCTCATCAACCAAAGTTTTATATTTTTTCTCGATTTCAGATTTTTCAATTTCTAATTGATTTTTTTGTTCTCCAATAATTTCAATATTTTTTTTTATATCTGGATTTTCTAGGTTTAAATTTTTTAGTTTAGTCAAAGCCAAATTAAGCTTTTTTTCTTTTTCAAGAATAGAATTCATATATATATGTTTATATTATTAAATAGAATCTTCTAAGTCTAGACAGGATAATTTTGAACAATTTATATAAAGAATTAGCTAATTGTATAAGATTTCTCTCAATTGATGCTGTTCAAAAAGCAAACTCGGGACACCCTGGAATGCCAATGGGTATGGCCGATGTTGCTACAGTACTTTTTAGAGATTTTTTGAAATTTAATCCAAAAAATCCTAGCTGGATTAATAGAGATAGATTTATTCTTTCAGCTGGCCATGGATCGATGCTACTTTACTCTCTTCTTTATTTGACTGGTTACAAGAGTGTTTCTTTAACTGATATTAAAAATTTTAGACAATTAAATTCCATATGTGCTGGACATCCTGAATATTATCCTAATACAGGGATTGAAACCACTACAGGTCCATTAGGACAAGGAATCTCTAATGCAGTTGGGTTTGCAATATCAGAGGAAATTTTAAAAAAACAATTAGGTAAAAAAAAAATTAATCATAAAACTTATGTTCTTGCTGGGGATGGATGTTTAATGGAGGGTATTAGTCACGAGGCATTGAGCTTAGCTGGACATTTAAAATTAAAAAATCTTATTTTGTTATTCGATAATAATTCTATCTCAATCGATGGTCCCACTAACCTGGCTGTTTCAGATGATCACGAAAAAAGATTTAAGAGCTACGGTTGGGATTACCTGAAAATAAACGGTCATAATTTCAAAGAAATAACTAAAGCACTAAAAAAAGCACAAAAATCAAAAAAACCTATTGCAATTTCATGTAAAACTACAATCGGTTATGGATCTCCAAACAAAGCGGGTAAATCTTCATCACACGGAAGTCCATTAGGTGACGAAGAAATAAAACTTGTTAGGAAAAAACTAAAATGGAAATATGAGCCTTTTAAGATTCCAGCTGAATTATTAAGTGAATGGAGAAAAATTGGGGAAAGTGCCTCACAAAAGGCTCAGAAAAATAAAGTAAACTTTTCAAATTTTAAATATTTTAATTCATTAAAAAAATTAATTGAAAAAGCAAAAATTGAGTATTATAAAAATACGAAACCGATTGCCACAAGAAAATCATCTGAAATATTTTTAAACGTTGTTGCAAAATTTCCTTATTTAATCGGAGGCTCAGCTGATTTAGCTGGTTCGAATAATACTAAGACTAAAGATCATAAAATAATCAAACCAGGAAATTTTTCAGGAAATTATATTCATTATGGGGTTAGAGAGCATGCGATGTGTGGAATAATGAATGGAATAGCCTTGCACAGTGGTCTTATTCCTTATGGTGGAACATTTTTAATATTTAGTGATTATTGCAAACCATCAATCAGATTAGCTGCTATGATGAAACAGAGAGTTATATATGTATTTACACATGACTCTATTGGCTTAGGTGAGGACGGCCCAACTCATCAGCCAATTGAACAATTAACAAGTTTGAGATCAATTCCAAACTTAAATGTTTTTAGACCTTCAGATACGATTGAAACTTTTGAGTGTTGGCAACTAGCTCTTGAAAGTAAAAATACCCCAAGCGTAATTTCACTAACTAGACAAGGAGTGAGTCCTGTTAGACTAAAAAATACGCTCAAAAATGAGTCGTCTTTTGGTGCTTATGAAGTTTTGAGAACTGGAAATAATATAAGTGTAACAATTTTAGCTACAGGGTCTGAAACGAGTTTAGCAAATGATGTGGGTCATAAATTAGCCACAGATGGTATTTATTCCAAAATAATATCAATGCCTTGTCAAAAAATATTTGATAGTCAAAATAGAAAATATAAGGACAAAATATTAGGCGAAACTGAACTGATTGTATCTATTGAAGCCTCTGAAACGAATTATTGGAGAAAATATACGGGTACAAATGGGTTAAATTTTGGAATTAATGATTTTGGGAAAAGCGCCCCGTATAAAAAAATTTATGATCACTTTAAATTAAATTCTGAAAACATAGTAAAGAGAATTAAAGAAAAATTATGAAAATAAAAATTGGTATCAATGGAATGGGGAGAATAGGAAGAATGATTCTTCGTTCAATTTTTGAAGGTAACAAGGAAATAGAAATTAAGCATATTAATAATAGAACTAATTCTGAGGTTTGCGCAAATCTTCTGAAATATGACTCAATCCATGGAAAATTTAATGCTGATATAAGCTTTGATGAAAAAAATCTTATTGTAAATAAAAACAAAATTTCTTTTGGTCAAGAAACTGATTTAAATAAAATTGATTGGAAAAAATATGGTGTTGATTATGTTTTCGAGTGTACTGGAAAATTTAATTCTAAAGACAAATTGCAGCCACATCTAAATAATGGAGGGAAAAAAGTAATTGTTTCAGCTCCATGTAAAAATGCAGATAAAACTATTGTTTATGGTGTAAATGAGACTGAATTAAAGAAAGAAGATAAAATTATTTCTGCTGCATCTTGCACAACAAATTGTCTAGCAACGGTTGCTAATATTTTAAATGAAAATTTTGTTATTGAAAAAGGTTTTATGACAACCATTCATGCATATACAAGTGATCAAAAAATTTTGGATAATTCTCATAAAGATCCTAGAAGGGCTAGATCTGCCAGTCAATCAATTGTACCAACTTCTACAGGTGCATCAAAAGCTATAGGTGAAATTATTCCCTCTCTTAAGGGAAAATTAGAAGGTGTAGCAATGAGAGTGCCCACCCCAAATGTTTCATTGGTTGAACTTGTTTTTTGCGCAAAAAAAGATTTGAGTGTTGAAAAAATAAATTCAGCATTTGAGAATTTTAGTAAAAAAAATAAAGTTCTAGAAATAACAAGAGAGAAGCTTGTTTCTATTGATTTTAATCATAACCCTGCTTCGTCAATTATTGATGCAAGTTTAACAAACACAGTTGGTATGAATATGGGAAAAATTTCTGCATGGTATGATAATGAATGGGGTTTTTCAAATAGGATGTGCGATATAGCTGAATATCTTCATAAAATTTCTTAATGAATAGTATAAAAAATCAAGGAAATCTTAAGAAAAAAAAAATTTTATTAAGATTGGATTTAAATGTTCCATTAAAAAATGGATCAATTGCCGATGAAACAAGAATAGTTAAAATTATCCCAATCATAGATTTTTTAATTAAAGAACAATCAAAAATTATAATAATCTCTCATGTTGGACGACCAAAAGGTAAGGTAGACCCTGATCTGTCACTTAAACCGATATGTGATAATTTAGAAAAAAAGATTAAAAAGAAAATTAGATTAGTTCAAAAAGATATATTTACATTAAAAAAAGAGGATTTGTTTAAAAATCCAAACGATGAAATAATTTTTTTAGAGAATATTAGATTTTATGAAGAGGAAGAAAAAAATGATACTAATTTTGCACAACATTTAGCCAAACTTGCTGATTTGTATGTGAATGATGCCTTTTCTTGTTCTCATAGAGCCCACGCATCTTTAAGTAAAATTACTAAATTTCTTCCTTCTTTTGCTGGATTGCAATTGGAAACAGAAATTAGTGCTTTAAAAAAAGTTACTACAGAGATCAAAAAACCGATCACTTGTATTATTGGAGGATCAAAAATTTCAACAAAAATTGGAATAATCAAAAATTTAATATCTAAATTTGATAACATTATCATTGTTGGTGGAATGGCTAATAATATTATCGAATACAAAGGAAACCAAATAGGTAAATCAATTAAAGAAGAAAATTGTGATGTAATGATTAAAGAAATTTTTGAGACTTTAAAAAATCATTCTTGTAAAGTTACTTTCCCAGAGGATGTTTTAATTGGAAAAAATTTAGATGATGAACCTCAAATCAAAGAATTAAATAATATTAAAGATGATGATTTAATTCTAGATATTGGTCCTAAGACATTAGATAAGATAAAAAGTATTATTAGGAATAGTGAAACAGTTCTTTGGAATGGACCAGCTGGTTATTTTGAAAATCCAAATTTTGCTAATGGCAGTTACGAAATTGCTAAAGCTATCACAAAAAAAAATAAGGATAACTCGATTTACTCAGTTGTAGGAGGTGGAGATACAATAGCTCTGATTAATAAAATAAAAGTAGTAGAAAATTTTAATTTTGTTTCAACTGCTGGTGGAGCATTTTTAGAATACCTTGAAGGAAAAGAGTTACCTGGTATAAAAGCCTTAAACTAATATGTCTGAATTAAATAGTATAGTACTTAAAATACTTAATAATGGAAAAGGTATCCTTGCAGCTGATGAAAGTACTGCAACAATGGCTAAAAGATTAGAGTCAGTAAAAGTTCAATCGACGACTGAAAACCGTTTGTTGTTTAGAGAAACATTATTTAGTGCTTCTAGTATGACTGAATATATCGGAGGAGTAATTTTGTACGACGAGACAATAAAACAAGTAACGTCAAAAAAAAATAAAATCCCAGAATTAATTTCAGAAATGGGTAGTACTCCGGGTATAAAAGTTGATACAGGAGCAAAAGTTTTAGCTGGTTCACCAAATGAAAAAATTACAGAAGGTTTAGATGGATTAAGGGAAAGATTAAAAGAGTATTATAACTTAGGAGCAAAGTTTACAAAATGGAGAGGTGTATACAATATATCTAAGGAATTTCCAAGTAATCTATCAATACAATCCAATGCGCACGCATTGGCCAGATATTCTGCATTAGTTCAAGAATGTAATATGGTACCAATAGTTGAACCTGAAGTATTAATGGATGGAGAACATTCAGCAAAGGAATGCTTCATCAAAACTTGTGAGGTAATTAAAAGATGTTTTGAGGAACTAATCTTACATAAAGTTGATTTAAGTGGAGTCATATTAAAGCCAAATATGATTTTAGCTGGAAATAAATGTAAAGATAAAATATCAAATGAGGAAGTTGCAAAATTAACTCTTGAATGTTTAAAAGACTCAGTTCCATCAGAAGTACCTGGAATAGCATTTTTATCTGGCGGTCAATCAGAAATTGAGGCTACAGAAAATCTAAATTTAATAAACAAATATAATGATACCAACTTTATAATGAGCTACTCTTTTGGTCGTGCTCTACAACAAAGCGCATTAAAATTTTGGTCTCAAGATACAAGGAATATGGAAGGAACTCAAAAAGTTTTTAATCAAAGAGCAAAAATGAATACTTTAGCTGCTCAGGGTAAATGGTCTAAAGAACTTGAGAATTAATAAAAAAAAATTCATTTATCTCATTTCACCTACCAAAATTAATAAGCCATTCTACCAAGATTTATCTCAAGTTCTCAAACAAAAAAAAGTTAGTTTTTTTCAATTGAGGCTTAAAAAAGAAAGTTTAAAAAAAAAATTAATGATTGGTAAAAAAATTAGAAGAATTTGTAAAAAATTTAATGTCAAATTTCTTGTTAATGACGATGCTTTAATTGCCAAAAAATTAAATGCAGATGGTTGCCACCTAGGTCAAAAAGACATGCATATTATTGAAGCTAGAAAGTTAATTGGTAATAAAATAATTGGTGTCACGTGTCATAATTCTATAGAATTAGCAAAAGTTGCTGTAGAAAATAAAGCAGATTACATAGCCTTTGGGGCCTTTAATGACTCAAAAACAAAAAATATAAAATATAAAGCTTCTACTAATTTGATAAGAAAAGTAAAAAAAATCACAAAAATCCCTATTGTTGCCATAGGTGGTATTAATTCTAGTAATTATAGAAAACTTTTATTGAATAAGGCAAACTTTTTAGCTATTTCAGGCTACATTTGGAGTAATAAAAAACTAAAACCAATTGAAGCAATAAAAAAACTTAAATGAAAATTAATGCTGGAGAAATAAGAGTGGGCATGTTGCTTGAATATAAAAATGATCTATGGCAAGTGCTCAAGACTCAACATGTTAAACCGGGTAAAGGTGGTGCCTTTGCACAAGTTGAAATGAAAAGTTTAAGCAAAAATACAAAATTAAATGAGAGATTTAGATCTAGCGAAAATGTGGAAAAAGCATCATTAGATGAAATAAACTATAATTATTTATACGAAGACGAAAACTGTTACTTCTTTATTGAGCCTAAATCTTTTGAGCAAATTAATTTAAAAAAAGATATTATTGGGGAAAAAGGAAGGTTATTAACTGAAAATCTCGAGGTCAATGTTAGTTTTCATAATAACTTACCTATTTTTGTTGATTTACCAAATCAAGTAACATGTAAAATAAAAAACACTGATGTTGCATTAAAAGGCCAGACAGTTTCCTCCTCTTATAAACCAGCGACATTAGATAATGGTTTAAATATACAAGTGCCCCCTTTTATTGAGGCAGGGGATGAAATCATAATAGATACACGTAAACTCGAATATATAAAAAAAATTTAGTTATATGAATTCAATATCTTCAAATTTAAATATAATGATTAAAGCTAGTGAAAAAGCCTCAAAAATTTTAATTAGAGATTTTGGAGAGATAGAAAAATTACAGGTTTCTAAAAAAAGTCCTTCAGATTTTGTAACAAACTCAGACCTAAAAGCAGAAAGAATAATTATTGAAGAGTTAGAAAAAGCGAGACCAAATTTCTCTTTTATTAGCGAAGAAAACGGGATAAAAAAAAAGAAGGATACAAACAATATATGGATTATTGATCCAATTGATGGAACAATCAACTTTTTACATGGAATTCCACATTTTGCAATTTCAATTGCTTTAAAATCAAATAATGAGATTGTTTCAGGTCTGATTTATGATCCCATAAAAGATGAAATGTTTTATGCTGAGAAAAATAATGGAACATTCCTAAATAACCAAAGAGTAAGAGTTTCTAAAAAAAATAATTTTGAAGATTGTTTATTTGCAATTGGAGGAAAGTTAAATATTGAACCAAATTTTATTAATAGAAGATCAGGTAGTGCAGCACTTGATTTAGCATATGTCGCTGCTGGAAGATATGATGGCTACTTTCAAAAAAATCTCAACTTATGGGATATAGCAGCAGGAATAATTTTAGTCCAAGAGGCTGGTGGTATAATAGAGGATTTAAACTTAGATAACTTAAAAAATGTAAATGTTATAGCTTCAAATCCAAACATTAGTGGAAAATTTAAAGAAAAAGTGGTGAACTTTTAATTGTTTTAAAAAAATCTTTTGTTATAAATCTCGAAATGAAAAAAAATATACACCCTAAGTATCACAAAATTAAAGTTGAGATGACTGATGGTACTCAATTTGAAACAAGATCTACCTGGGGTGCGGAGGGCGATGTATTAAAATTAGAAATTGATCCAAAATCTCATTCTGCTTGGACTGGTGGAAAACAAAAACTTATGGATAAAGGTAGAATTAGTAAATTTAACAAAAAGTTTCAAAACTTTAAATCAGAAAACAAAAACTAGATGTCTGAAACTCCTTTAATGCCAATGGCAACCGCTGTCTGGCTAGTGGAAAACACAACACTGACTTTTAAACAAATTGCAAATTTTTGCAATATGCATGAGGTTGAAATTCAAGGTATAGCCGATGGTGAAGTTGCAAAGGGAATTAAAGCATATAATCCTATAATAGCAGGTCAACTATCAAGAGAAGAAATTGAACTATCTTCAAAGGATGAGAGTAGGCCTCTTAAAATAAAAAATACAGATGTTGAAATTTCAAATAATGAAAAAAAGATAAAAAAATATATTCCTCTTTCTAAAAGACAAGATAAACCAGATTCAGCTTTATGGCTAATAAAACAGCACAATTTTTTAAAAGATTCCCAAATTGCAAAATTGGTTGGAGTTACAAAGAATTCCGTTACTTCTATAAGAAATAAAAGTTACTGGAATTTTAATAATTTAAACCCTAAAGATCCAATTGCATTAAACTTATTTACACAAAAAGATTTGGTTGATGCAATTGAGAAGGCAGAAAGAAGAATTAAAAGAGAAAAAAAAGAAAAAGAAAAACTACAAAAACTCAACTCGAAGTGATGAATAAATTAGATAGACATAGAATTTCAAAAATGATAACAAATCATTCTTTTGGAGGTAGTTATTAAAATAGAGGTGAAAGACAATAATGTTGAACAAGCTTTGAGAGTTTTGAAAAGAAAACTTCAAAGAGATGGTTTTTTTAAAATAATTAAGCTTAAAAATAATTATGAAAAACCATCTGAGAAAAAAAAAAGAATTCTCCAAGAAAATATTAAACGAGTAAAAAAATTAAATAAGCTTAAAAACAGAATTTAAGTACACCGCGGGGTGGAGCAGTCTGGTAGCTCGTCAGGCTCATAACCTGAAGGTCGGCGGTTCAAATCCGTCCCCCGCAACCAATTTTTTATGAAAAGAAATCAATCTCTAATAGCTAAACCCTTCAATAATTTACGCAAATAAAATTAAAAGTGTCTAAACTAACATTTTCGTTAATACTATTTTTTCCAATATTTCTAATTGCTGGAAATTTTTTAATAAATCTTTTTTATATTTCAGTTTCGATTTTATCTGTTTTAAATTTTCATCAAGAAAAAGATTTTTTCAGATCAAATATATTTTACCTGTTAATATTTTTTCTAATCTACTTATGTATAAATCTTATATTCAGCATTAATTTTTATAATTCTTATCCTAGAGTAATAAAATTTCTACTTATAATTTTGTTTGTGAAAGAAATCGTCAATTTTAATAATAAAGGAGAAATTTATATTGAAAGAATAATGAGATTTTGGTCTGTATTATTTTTTATTGTCACCATTGATGTAATATTTGAAATTATATTTGGATTTAATACTTTGGGATTTAAGTCCTACATGCCTGGTAGAATTGCGAGTTTTTTCGGTGATGAATTAGTAGTTGGCACTTTTTATCATTTTTTTTCTTTGATGGTATTATCGTATTTAGTTAAAAACAAATATTCAAATTTTTTCATTATTTCTCTTATAATCTTAATTATTTGTATAAGCTTTATGATTGGTGAAAGAGCAAACTTCATCAAATTATTTTTTTCAATTTTAATAATTTCTTTTCTTATCTTGGAAATTGGTTTTATAAAAAAAATTGGTATGACCTTTTTAACTTTTTTAATCGTAGGAGGAATTTTTTACTCAAATGATAACATTAAAAGTAGATATTATAATCAAATTGGTAATATTTATTCTGTTGATGGTTTTAAAAAATTTTTTAAAGAATCTCAATATGGGGCACATCAAAGCACTGCTTACCAAATATTCAAAGATAATACCTTACTTGGTGTAGGACTTAAGAACTTTAGAGAAGAGAGTAAAAAAAGTAAATACGAAAATCCAGATTACAAAAGGTCAAATCAAAGACAAGCAACTCACCCACATCAGATCCATCTTGAGCTTTTATCTGAACTTGGATTAATTGGGTACATTTCTTTCTTAGTTATGATTATTTACTCAATTATAGTTTCAGCTAAAAATTATTTTAAAAAGAAAAATCCTTATCAACTTTCAACCTTGATTTACATTATATCTTGCTTGATTCCAATAATACCTTCGGGAAGTATATTTTCGACCTTCTTTGGAGGACTCTTTTGGTTTAGTTTTGGTTTAATGATCAGCTTTAATAAAAATTTAAAGCTTAAAGTTTGATTTTTTACTATCCTTCAGAAAACTAGTTACAGTCTCTTTAGTAAGTTGATCAAATGATTTTCCAAACTTTTCTATTTTCTCTATAATTTTCGGTGGAACAGTTATCAAATGACAACCTAATTGTTTTGCTTGTAAGTAATTATAGGGCTCTCTAACACTTGCCCATAATATCCTAACATTTTTAAATCTTTTTGACATTGATATACTTTTTTTTAGCTCTGGCATTGGGTCTTTGCCTACGTCGCCAGCTCTACCGGCAAAAATTGAAATTATAGTTTTTGATTTTTTATTTAGACATTTTAAAATTTTTTTGGTTTGTGAAGAATTATAGACAGCAGTTATATTTAGCTTAATATTTTTATAACTTAACTCTTTTATGAGTTTTCCTGTAAAACTTCCTTTGGAATTAATTATTGGAATTTTAACATAAACATTTTTACCCCAAGAATTAATTATGAATGCCTGTCTTTTCATTGACATATAATCATCACCAAAGACTTCAAATGAAATTGGTTTTTTGCAAAATTTCAAAATTTCCTTAGAATAATTCTCATAATTTTTTGCTCCTGCTTTTCTCATTAAGCTTGGATTAGTTGTAAAACCTTTAACAATAATTTTCTTATTAAATTTTTTAATTTGCTTAATATCTGCAATATCACAGTAAATATTTGTAATCATAAAAAATTTATAAAT
Source organism: uncultured Pelagibacteraceae bacterium (assembly GCA_902514945.1). GTDB lineage: Bacteria > Pseudomonadota > Alphaproteobacteria > Pelagibacterales > Pelagibacteraceae > Pelagibacter. The sequence goes on from CABXSO010000001.1 coordinate 62,713, forward strand.
TTTTAGTAATATCTTCTGTCATTTTTTTTGCGTCGGCAAATAGCATGAGGGTATTCTCTCTATAAAATAAATCATTATCTATTCCTGCATATCCTGGTGATAAACTTCTCTTTACAAATAAAACTGATTTACATTTTTCAACATCAAGAACAGGCATTCCATAGATTGGACTTTGAGGATCAGTTTTCGCAACAGGATTCGTAACATCGTTTGCACCAATAACAAACGCAACATCGGCATTAGCAAAATCATTATTGATTTCTTCCAACTCGAAAACTTCATCGTACGGAACATTTGCCTCAGCTAATAAAACGTTCATGTGTCCAGGCATTCTTCCTGCTACAGGATGAATAGCATATGAGACTTTAATTCCATTTTTTTTCAATGTATCAACCATCTCTCTTAATGCATGTTGAGCTTGAGCAACTGCCATTCCGTAACCAGGAACGATAATAACTGATGAGGCATTTTTCATTAAGAATGCTGCGTCATCTGCATTTCCACTTTTAACGGGTCTCTGTTCTTTATTTTTATTATTGGTCGACTGCTCTGAACCTCCCCAGCCTCCCAAAATAACATTAAAAAATGATCTATTCATTCCTTTACACATTATGTAAGAAAGAATTGCCCCCGATGATCCAACTAAAGCACCTGTAATTATTAAGGCTGTATTTTCTAAAGTAAAACCAATTCCTGCAGCAGCCCAACCTGAATAAGAATTTAACATCGAAATTACAACTGGCATGTCAGCACCTCCAATTGGAATAATTATTAAAAAACCAATTAAGAAAGAAATTGCAATTAAAATCCAAAACAACCTAGATGACTGTGCTGAACAAAGATAATAGGTTAGAATGAAAATTGAAATTAATAGTAAGGCATTGAGTAAATGTTGTCCTTTAAAGGTTATTGGAGCTCCCGACATAATTCCTTGAAGTTTTAAAAAGGCAATAATGGATCCGGAAAAAGTTATTGCACCTACAGCTGCTCCAATTGCCATTTCTATTAAACTTGCAAGTTTAATATTACCTGGTGTGCCAAGATTAAACGCTTCTGGATTTATAAATGCAGAAATTGCAACGAATACCGCAGCAAGTCCAACTAAGCTGTGAAAACCTGCTACTAATTCTGGCATTGCTGTCATTGGTATTTTATATGCAATGAATGCTCCAATACTTCCACCAATAGCTAAAAAAATTAATACATAAACGAAACCTGATGAAAAATTCCCAACAGAAAGAAAAGTAACTGAAATTGCAATTATCATTCCAATAATTCCAAATAAATTTCCTTGTCTAGAAGTTTCGGGTGAAGATAATCCTCTTAGAGCAAGAATAAACAACACGCCCGAAACAAGATATAAGATTGCAGAAAGATTAGCCGACATTATTATTTATCTTTCTTTTTTTTTTTATACATAGCCAACATCCTTTGAGTAACAAGAAAGCCACCAAAAATATTAACAGCAGCCAAAATAATTGCTAAGAAACCATAAATACTTGATGAGGTAAATACCGCGTTCTCACTACTGGATAAGGAGGCAATAATTGCCCCTACAATTATTACAGATGAAATAGCATTAGTAACAGACATTAAGGGTGTATGTAGAGAAGGTGTAACACTCCACACTACATAATAACCTATAAATATTGATAATATAAAAATACTCAATCTAAATATAAAAGGATCAATTTCCATTAGTTTATTTTATTAAAGTTTTCTCAATAATTTCATCTTCTAAATTTATGTTTAATTTTTTGTTCTCTTTGTCATATAAATTTGAAATAAAATTAAATACATTCTTAGCATATAAATTGGACGCAGATACTGGTAATTTATTCAATATATTTGCCTCACCTAAAATTTTAACACCATTTTTATCAACAATTTTATTCACTTCTGTAAATACCGTGTTGCCTCCCTGTACCGCCGCTAAGTCATATATAATTGAGCCTTTTTGAAGATTTTCAAACATTTTTTCTTTAATTATTTTTGGTGCCTCTTTTCCAGGAATTAAAGCTGTACAAATTACAATGTCAATTTTTTTCAGGGTTTCAGATAAAAGATCTTCTTGTTTTTTTTTAAAATCTTCAGATGTTTCTTTCGCATATCCACCTTTAGTTTCAAGATTTTCCATGCCCTCTACCATTAAAAATTTTCCACCTAAACTTTCAACTTGCTCTTTAGATGCTGCTCTTACATCTGTTGCAAATACTATTGCACCCATTCTCTTAGCTGTAGCAATTGCTTGCAATCCAGCCACACCTGCGCCAACTACAAGTACTTTTGCAGCTGGTATTGTGCCAGCAGCAGTCATCATCATTGGAATTGCTCTTTCATAAAATTGGAAAGCTTCTATAACTGCTTTGTAGCCTGCAAGATTAGCTTGTGACGAAAGTATATCCATAGATTGTGCTCTAGTAATTCTTGGTAACATTTCTAATGAAAAACAATTGATTTTTTTTGATTTTAAAGAGATTAATTTTTCTTTGTTGGAAAAAAAATCTAGTGAACCTATTAGTGTTTGATTTTCTTTTAAAAGTGAGAGCTTATGATCTGTGGGTATTCCTAATTGAATGATTATATTTGCATTATCAATTATCTCTTTTTCACTGTCTAAAATATTTACTCCAAGACTCTTATAATTATTATCATCAAAGCCAAGATGAGAACCATAATTGGGTGGCAAAAACAATTTAAAACCTAAATCAATATATTTTTTTATAATTTCAGGCGTTATCGCCAATCTTTTTTCAAATTCTTTATTTTCTAAAAGCGAGACTATATTCATCAGAGACTATAAAAGAAAAATTGCCATAAGAACAAGAACCAAAATTACCGCAACTGATCCCCATAAAACAAATTTGGTAAAGTTATCCCAGGTTTTTTTATGGTTCTCATTATCCATAAATTATTTTTGTCTAGCTTTGAATTTTGGGTTGATTTTATTAATAACATAGACTCTTCCTCTTCGTCTTACTAACTTTGAGTTGAGATCCCTTTTTTTTACTGATTTAAGTGAGCTTTTAATCTTCATAAATTAAATAAATGCTGGCAACGACCTACTCTTCCATATCTTAAGACAAAGTACCATCGGCGCTGAAAGGCTTGACTGCCGAGTTCGAAATGGGATCGGGTATAACACTTTCGCAATAGTTACCAGCAAGCCCTTATATAATATTAGTAATGATTGTAAATATTAAATTTTTTAAAATGTATCAAAAAAAACCTCTAAAAAAGAGGTTTTTTTTTGTTAATAATTAATTTTTTTATCACTATAATTTTATATTTAAATCTAAATATTTATTTATGAAAAAGAAACTATGCAATATTACCTAAATTCTAGTGAAGATTTTTTTAAAAAGCACTCTAGTAAGAGATTGAAATTTACTAGAGATAAAAAATTCTTATTCTCAGAAATTTCAAAATTTATTAATAATTGTGTTAATAATTCTAAAGAAATTTTTTTGTTTTGTGCGGGAAATTCAATTATTGCAAATAATATTCAATCTGAAAAAATCAATATAAAAGAAATAAATGAAAAATTATATCAAGATTCTAAAGATAGAATTTATTATAAAAAAACTTTTGAAAAGGAAGATATTGAAAATTGTGATCATCTTGTGATTGCAGATATTGAACATCAAAATAATCCAGCTCTAAATTTACTTAAACTCTCAAATTTTATGAAAGATGAGGCTAGAATAATAATTTTATCGAAAAATTTTTTTTGGATGTTTGTTCTTAAATTTTTAAAAATTATTTTTAATTTTTCTCCAACTAGAAATAATTTTTTACCATCATCATATTTATCTAATTTATATTCAAGTTGTAATCTAGAAATTGTGAGGTCAGAGAAAATAATTGCACTTCCAATAAATATCCCAATTATAACAGATTTAATAAACAAAATATTTAGGTTACCAATTTTAAATTGGTTTTGCATTATGAATATAACCATTCTGAAAAAAATTAATACGAAGACAAATAAAGAAAACGAAAAAATTTCATTTATAATTCCATGTAAAAATGAAGAAAAAAATATTCCTTTATTTAAAGATCATATTAAAGCTCTTAATGGAGAATATGAATTTCTATTTGGAGACGATTTTTCATCAGATCAAACTCTGATAGAAATTAATAAATTAAAATCAGAATTAAAAGATATAAAAATTAATTCTTATAAAGGGCCTGGCATTTGTAAATCTGAAAATGTTTATAAGGGAATAGAAATATCAAATGGAGATATTGTGGTTATTTATGATGCAGATCTCACTGTAAGTTTTGATGATATAGAGTTTGCGATAAAAATTCTTGTGAACTCAAATGCAGATTTTATAAACTGTTCAAGAATGATTTATCCTCAGAAAGAGGGTGCTATGAAAAAATTGAATTTTTTAGGAAATAGTTTTTTTGCTCTTTTATTTAGTTTGCTATTCAAGAAAAAAGTAACAGATACATTGTGTGGTACAAAAATTTTTTATAAGAAAGATTGGGTAAAGATTAAACAAGATGTTTCTAATTGGGGCACAAAAGATTTATGGGGTGACTATGATTTACTTATTGGTGCTTACAAAAATAATCTTAAAATTTTAGAAGTACCTGTCACATATTACGAGAGAACGTGCGGAGAAACCAAGATGACTAATGTTTTTAAAAATGCATTAAGAATGTTTTATATTATTGTTTATGCCTTTTATAAATTAAGACTCCAAAAATAATATTTTAGATTTTTGAATTTTGATAAATATACTCAAATGATTTTCTAAAAGGCATTTTTGATTTATACTTCTTAACGAAACCATTTTTTTTAAGAAGAGAATGCACATCAGAAAATGTGTAATTTTTTTTTATCATATTGTCGTAATGATGTTCGAAATATACAAAGTGAACTTTATGGAAATTTTCCTTTAAACCTTTTAAAACCTCAAATTCAAAACCCTCTGTGTCTATTTTAATTATATCAATAATTTCAATTTCATTTTTTTTTATATAATAATCTAATGATTCAATCTTAACAGGAACTTTCTGAATGTAATTTTTAATGTCAGAAATATTTAACACTTTTAGTTTTCTTAAAAGATAATCAGATTTAAAGTTTATTTCGTTAATTGTTGAGGAAGAGGACTCTTGGGTTTGATTAATGACAGTCTCATAATTTTTTTGACCAAGTCCAATATTATTTAAATTACAAATAGTTCTATACTTAGATTTATTAATTTTATTTCTCAAAATATCAAAATTTTTTGGACTAGCTTCAAAACAATGAAATTCCTTTATATTCAAATTTTCACCAAATAAATCAACAGTTTCTCCAAAGTGAGAGCCTATATCAAAAAAAATAATTTTTTTTTCATTTAATTTTTTATTAAAAAAATGAATGATTTTTTTTTGAAAAAAAAAATCAAATAAATTTAAAATATATCTTACAAGTTTGATATAAAACTCTGTCATCTATTTTAGATCTTTTTAAACATTAAACTTTAAATTTATATTTATAGGCAAAAAGTTTAAAATAAATAGCACAATAAATAATTAAATTTAATATAAGCAGAATAATTTGATATTGTGTATTTGAAATATTTTGAATACCGAAACTAAAAATAATTAGATTGTATAATAAGATAATTAATGACCCATAATTATTTGCAAAAATACTTTTTAATTTATATTTATTTTTTAAATAAAAAAATAAAAGTTGATGTAAATGATTATTATCAGGTTTTATGGGAGATTTCTTTAATTGAAATTTCCTCAATATAGAAAATAAATTTTCAAAACATGGATACCACAACAGTAAAATAACAAAAAAAGGTGAAAATATTTGGTATTCAATGTAAATCTTTATTAAGAGATATCCATAAAAAAAGCTTAATATATACGCACCCGTATCTCCCATAAAAGACTTTTTAAAAAGGTTTAGTAAAAATAAAATAAATAAAATAAATGAAAAAAATAACGAACTATCATTTTCAATATTTAAAAAATTAATAAAATTTAGTTGGTAGAATATAATTGATATTAATAAGTAATAACCCACTAACAATCCGTTCAATCCATCAATAAAATTTGATCCATTAATTAAGATCAAAAGACAAAACGTAGAAAAAAAATAACTTAATAAAGAATTTGAAATTAAAAGATCTATTATATGAATTCTTGTTGGTGAAATTCTTAAATCAGACGTATAGACAATTAAAAATAATAAAATCGTTTGAATTAAAAATCTAATTTTAGGTGAGGCTATTATTTTAAGATCACTCGACAATCCCAATATAAATAAGAAAGAAAAAAGATACATAACAGACTCAATTTCTTTCAAATATAGATACAAAATTGAAAAAAAAATAAATATGCCACCAGTTAATGGTACGGTAGTTAGTCCAGAAAATTTTTGATGTATCGAGCCACTGTAATTAAGTAGAATTTTTTTTTTAATAAAAAAGTTATTTAAAAAAATAAAAAATAAAAAACTAATTATAATTATTATTAATTCTTTCATCTATTTGAATAAAGAATTAATGCTCAATAAAAATAAAAAAAATACTGATTTAAATAAATTAAATTTCATAAATTTATTATAAACACTATATCCGTCTTTTATCTTTTGTATAATGGAAGATGATAAGGAATTACTAAGTTTTCTCCAGTACATTAAATTTTTTTGTAATCCACCTATTTTAATATTTTTTTTTAATATTTTTAGCCATAACACAAAATCTTCTTTCGTTTTCAAATTTACAAACAAACATCCCTTAGTTAAGATTTCTTTTTCCACTATTACAGAAGAAAGTCCTATATCACATGATTTTAAAAGATCACTTATGCTGTGAAAGTTCCTTGCGGTTCTATAATTTAAAATATTATTCTCATTATCTATAATTTCATAATCTGTATGACTTATTAATAAATTTTTTTCCTTCATAAACTTGATCTGCAATTCTAATTTATTTTTTTTCCACAAATCATCTGCATCTATAAAACTAACGTAGCGCCCTTTTGATTTTTTAATACCTTTATTTCTGGATAATCCAGCACCTAGAGATTTTTTATTAATCATCAGAATTATTCTTTTATCAATATTTACTAATTTTTTTATAAATTTAAGCTCATCTTTGTCATCGTCATCATAAATAATAATTATCTCAAAATTCTTATAAGTTTGTTTTAAAACGGATTTAAGTGTATCAGTGATGTATCTTCTTTTTTTGTAATAAGGTATTATAATTGAAACTAGATCCATTATATTTATAAATTTAGTATGTGTTTAAGTAATTTGAATATATCTGTTTATATTTCTAATTTGAATATTTTTGTATAAATAATTTTAATTTTGATGATAAAAAAAAATATAATCATATTTATGCCTACAATTGATTATGGAGGTGGTGTAGAAAAGAATTTTTTTATTATTACAAATTATCTATCAACAAAATTCAAGAAAATTACTGTAGTTACACTTTCACAGGCTGTTAAAACAAAATTGAATAATAAAGTAAATATTGTATGTCCAAAAATTAGCTTAATTCATTATTTAGGAAGAAGACTTAGATTTATAGTAGCTCTAGTATATTTACTTCAAACAATTCTGGTAAATAAAAAACCAACTGTATTTTGTTTCCAGGGAATTATTTATTGTACCTTATTGTGTAAAATCATTGGAACTAAAATTATCGTAAGATCTAATTCGTCACCTTCAGGTTGGTCTAATAATTTTATTAAAATGATTTTGTACAAAAAAATTTATAGTTTTGCAGACACAATTGTTGTTAACAGTCAAAATTTTAAAAAAGAAATCAAAAAAAAATTTAATTTGGAAAGTGTATGTATTTATAATCCACTTAACAAAATTGAGGTTTTAAAAAATTCCAAAAAAGAAATAAATTTTAATTTTTTTAATAAAAAGTACTTAAACTTGATAAGTGTCGCAAGATTTGCAGAACAGAAAGATCATGAATGCCTTATCAGAGCAATCAACTTGCTTAAAAATAAATCAAATATCAAATTACTTTTAATAGGCTCGGGTAATTTAAAAAAAAAGATATCTTATTTAATCAAAAAATTTAAACTTTCAAAAAATATTAAAATAATTGATTATCAAAAAAATCCATTTCCGTTTATTAAGATGAGCGATGTATTTATACTTTCATCTAAATATGAAGGCTCTCCAAATGTTTTATTGGAAGCAATAACCTTAAATAAATTAATTATTTCCTCTGATTGTCCAACAGGACCAAGAGAGATTTTAGATGAAGGAAAAGGTGGTATTTTATTTAAAGTCGGAGATTACAAAAGATTATCAAATATAATTCAGTTTTTAAAAAAAAAAAATAAAAAATTTGACAAATTAAAAACTCATGCAAAAAAAAGATTATACAGATTTGACTATAAAAAAAGATTAGATGACTATTTTAAAATAGTAAGTACCTAATTTTTATTTTGGCTTAGTAATATAGATTTAAATATTTTTAAAACTGTGTGAATCGAAAATAACCTTACATAAAGAAATTCTTGTATTCTACCCATCAAACTAGATTTAAAAAAATTTGGTAAAATTTCAAACTCAGAACTTATTGGTTCAATATTAGTATTCCTCCATTTTGGTATCATCACAAATGACAATAATAGCCTTTGTTTATTAGAAAAATTAACAGTACCTCGATGCCATAAATTATGTTTTCTGATTAAAATTTGGCCTTTATTCATTAATAGTTTTTTTTTATCTTTTTTTGAAAAAAAAAATTCATGGAAAGACATAGATTTTAGATGAGAACCAGCGCAGATTTCAGTTGGACCATTTTCTAAAGTGATATCTTCGGTCGCTATTGAAACCATATACATTTCATTTTCATATTTTCCATCTGTATGAAAATGTTGAACTCCTTTTTTTGGTAAGACAAGATTGCCACCATAATTAATATCAAATGAATCTAATTTTTTTAATGTAATTTCTTCAAAATATTTAATAAACTCATCCTTAAATACTAAAGAATACAATTTTTTAGCAAATGGTCCTTGGTTTATTCCAAAGTTGCCCATTAAATAACCTCCAAATTTTTTAAGATTTGGATTCTCTAATGCTAGTGAAAGTGATTTTTCAATATCAGTAATTAAACTAGAAAATAAGTGATTATCACCTAACGAAGTATCTAATAATACAAAACCATTTGTATCAAAAAAATTTTTCTTAATTTTTTTTCTTAAAAACATAATCCTCTTTATGAAGTTTGGTAATAAATTTATAATCTTTACTTATCATATATTTTCTTAGTTTATTAAAATTATAACTTTCAATACATAAATAATTTATTTGAATTTTATCGAAATTTATACCCTTTAATAATTCCAATTCTGATCCTTCAACATCTATAATGGCAAGATCCAACAATTTTATCTTATATTGACTAAAAATATTTTCTAAACTTTCTATTTTACATTTGTAAGATTTAAAATTTCCAGATCTAGAATCTCTCGCTAAATTATCAATTCTGTTTACTGGATAATCTGTAAAATAGAATTTATCTTTATCATCAACTATATAAGACATTTGGTTTAAATTTTTGATATACAATTTTTTGTTAAAAAATTTGTTATTCAAGCATATGACATTTAAACAAATATTATTCGGTCTATTTCTTTTTAAATATTTATAATGTAGCGGATTGGGCTCTATTAACAAACCTGACCAATTCAATTCTTTTTCAAATCTAAGTGAAATAGATTCTGAAATTCCATTGTAAGCTCCAACTTCTAAAAATAACCCATCCTTTTTTTTTATTATATTAATTAAATCTTTATCAATATTTCCTCTTGAAGAATAATTTTTGAATAAAAAAAATTTAAGTGACTGATAATTTGAAATAAATTTAAGCCACAAATTATAAGAAAAAATATTTTTTAAAAATTTTTTAATCTTATTAATCATTTTCAGTAAAATAACTGAATTAATTTATTGTGATGATTCAATAATGTAAATTTTTTTACAAATTTTTTTGCTGATATTTTTTTTTCTAATATTTGACTTTCTTGCAAATTAGTTAAAAAATTAAATTTTTCAATAAAATCCCTTTTATTATTACTTTGAAACAAAACTCCTCTATTTTTATCTAAAATTTCCTTTGGCCCACTAGCACAATCACTCGAGATAACGATTGTATTAGAGAACATGGCTTCAATTATTACAAATCCAGGGTCTTCCCACAATGAAGAAAGGATGAATGCTTTAGATTTGATTAAATATTTAAATACGTTCTCATTATACCCTTTCAAATATATCTTATTTTTCAAGTTGTATTTGGTTATCAGTGTCTCTAAGCTCGATTTATTTTCTCCTGAACCAATAATTATAAGTTTAATATCCTTCTTGGTTTTTAAGATTTCGTTAAAACATTCTATCAAAAAATTAAAATTTTTTTGTTTTGTTAGTCTTCCAATTGCTAAATAAAATTTCTCATTATCAATTATTTTATCCTCACTATGTTCATTCTTTTTTTTACAAATTTCTTTTACATTTAATATGGGGTCATATAGTAATTCGAATTTTTTTTTATCAGCGATATTTAAAGATTTAAAATAATTTAGTGTTTCTTGAGTTGGAAAAGTAATTTTATGAATATTCTTTAGTGAAATCTTCCATAAAAAAAATCTAACAAAATTTAATCTAGGTTTCCCTGAAATTCTAAGAATAAATTTTGTTTGAAATTTATAAATTAAATTAAGAAATAGGGGTAATGACGTTACCAAATGAATAATAATAAAATCTGGTTTGTTTTTATTTATAAAATTTTTAAGTGGAAAAAAACATAATAAAAAAATTAATACATATTTAATTCTGCTCTTTAAGAATCCAAGTGAGGAAAATTTATTTAAAAAACTAAATTTAGTTAAAGGGAAAAAATAATTCTTATTTTGATCAAAATAATTATTCATTTTCCACTCACCAAATGTATCAATTATTTTTGCATCATATTTTTTTGATGAATAACGATTTAATGAATTAACAGAGTTGTAAACTGCTTTGATTGTTGCAACTTTATCAATAAATGGAGCCCAATAATAAATTTTCTGAAATTTATCCATAAAGTATTTTTCTTAAATAATTTAAATAGAGCAGCGAATTTTTTTCGATATAAAATCTATTTACTCTTTTTTTTGCAAATTGAGACTTCACTCGTGCATTGTCATAATTATTTATCACATAAATAATTTTTTCCGCTAGAAGATACTTATTTGATATAGGCACTGAATACCCACCTTTTCCATAATCAATTATTTCCAATGGTCCACTTTTGCAGTCAGTTGTAATAATTGGTATTTTATGATTAGCAGCGTCAATTAAAACATTTCCTAATCCTTCATAGATAGAACTTAATATAAAAATTTTAGATTCTGTATAGTATAGATTTAAATTTTTGGTCCACTTTTTTATTTTAATTTTATTATTTAATTTTAATTTGCTAATTATTTTCTTTAACTCTCTCTGTTTTTCACCGCTTCCAACAATCGATAATTTAAAATTTGGGATTTTTTTATGAATTAAACTAAAGGCGTATATTAAAGTTTTAAAATCTTTTTGTTTAGTTAATCGTCCAACAGATAAAATCAGATCTTTTTTTTTATTTTTTTTTATTTTCAAATTTTCTTTTAAATAAGGATTATAAATACTTTTTATTTTTTTTTCATTCAGAACTAATTTATTCATTGATAACTTTGAGCCCTTTGAATTAGTAATGATTCCGTTTGCAAAATTATAAGTTAAAATTTTAGAAAAAATTACAAATAAAGCTAAAATCTTTTTATCTGCATAAAGTGTTGAATAAACAGGATCTTCTGCATTACGTACTACAATTTTAAATCCAAATATTCTTGAGATTAAAATAGCTATAGAACTACTTTGAAAAGAAAAAACTACTGTATTTTCTTTTTTTGATTTTTTTAATTCATCAATTAATAACTTTGAAGCTTCTCGGGCAGTCGACAAACGATTTGGTAAAAAACTTTTATTCAATTTAAAATATTTATATGAAAAATAATTTTTATTTAAAATATCTAATTTGTTAAAATTAGACGAAATTAAAACAACATAAATCTTTTTTTTCAGAAGATAATTTATAAAGTTAACTAAAACAATTTCAACTCCCCCTCTTTCAAAAGAAGGATAAAACAATATTATTTTTTTTAAGTTCATTAGCTTAATTTGAAAATCTTAAATATCTTTTATTCTTATATTTTTTAAACCACGTCGAAGTTTTTTTATATCCTACGTCAAATTTAGTAAATTTGTACTTCTTAATAAATTTGATTAATTTTAGGTTTGAGCCATAAGTAATATGCATTTCTCCTTTTCTTTTTTTTAAATAATTCAATTGCATTTTTTTTTTCTGATTTCTTTTAATTAGATTAATCACATTACTAATTTTAAGTGGATTTGAAGCACAAACATTAAATAAATTTATTTTATTATTTAATAGTTTTGAAATTTTAAAAACTATATCAACAACATCATCGATATAAGTAAAGTCACGAAAATGCTCACCAAAATTATAAACATTGATTTTTTTTTGATATGTTAAGTTTGTCATTATTTTTAGCAACAACATATCTGGTCTACCAAATGGTCCATAAACTGTGAATGGTCGAATTATTGAAGTTGAACACTTAGAGTTACTTAATTTTCTTCGAATAATATTCTCACATTCAACTTTGGTTTTTGCGTAATAATTTATAGGTTTGAGTTTGAAATTTTCTTTTATAGGGTATTTTTTATGGTCGCCATAAACTGAACTTGAGGAGCAAAATATAAATTTTTTGATTTTATTTTTGCCTATTATCTGAACAAGATTCTTTGTAGCATTAACATTATTTTTTTTATAGCTTTCTGGATTTTTATATGAATATATCACTCCTGGTTGAGCAGCAAAATGTATTACTTTTGTTATTTTATTATTTTCAAATATTGAGGATAATTTATTTTTATTATTTAAATCCATTTTATAGAATTTAAAATATTTGCTTTTATTTAAAATTTTTATTCTATCTAGCTTATAATTTTTAGAATAGTATGAATTTAGGTTATCAATTCCTATAATTTTTGTTTTTCTTTTAATTAAAAATTTACTGAAATGAAAACCTATAAATCCTGCACAGCCTGTAACAATATACATCTAAAATCCCTCTAAAAATCTTAAAGCTCTTTTTTTTAAACCATATCTTTTACTTAATTTAAAATTATTTTTTGAAAATATTGTTCTTTTTTCAAAATTATTAATTATTTTATTTATCTCAAGCTTCCACAAATTTGGATTATTAAAGTTTTTTATAAAAATAGAATTTTTATTTGTTAGAATCTCTCTTAGAGCTGGTAAATCTGATGAAATTATAATTTTACCAGTAGTCAAATAATCAAATAACTTTAATGGTGAAGTAAAATTAGTTATATCACCAACATTACCCCCTGATGTAATTTTTTGATTATAAGGCATTAAAAGTATATCCATTTTATTAAGTTCTTTCTCAATATTTTTATATTCTACATAATCTTTGAAAAATAAATTATTTTTAAAATTACTTAATTTTAATTTTGCATTTCTTTTATCTCCATAAATAAAATAGTAATTATTTTTGTCTATAATTGACAGTTTAACTAAAAGATCAATATTCCATTTATAAATAGATCCAAAAACCCCTATTTTTACTTTTGTTCTTTTTTTAAAATTATTGTTAATTTTTTTTTTTAATGAAGATCCACTTGGCAATATATGTATCCTGGTATCATTAAAATCTAAAAATTTTGAATAATAATTTCCAGCTTTATTTGAAATCGCTATAAATCTAATCAAATATTTTGATTTAAAAAATTTTAATCTTTTAGTAATAAATCTAACTACCCTACTTTCAATATCTAAAGGATGATGAAGTTCAAGAATATTCTTTTTTCTTAAAAGACAAAGTAAGAATGATGTAAAAAAATTTCTCGTTATATAAATATCTGGTTTATATCTTAAGCTTGCGAAAATTGATTCGATTGAAAAAAAATAATATTTAAAACCTAAAGGGAATTTTTTGTATCTTTTTAGCTTAATAAAATTGAATTTTGTTTTAACATTATAGTATTCAAAGATTGAGTCTTTAATTTTTTCAGAGTTTGGGCTAATTAATAAAACATCGTTTCCATTTTCAACTAAGGCTTCACACATTTTTATGGTCTGTATTGAGTTTGCCATTTTTGAGGGCATATCGTTGTTTGAAAGATAACAAACTCTCATCTTTTAAATCCTATAATTTATTTTTTTCAAAAAAAATAAATTTTATAATATCTCCTAGTGTTGTCTTTTTTGAAAAATTTTTAAAATAATTATCAATTTGTGAATAATTTTTCCTATCAAATTCTCCATATTTACTTTGAATAAAATGTTTTATTGCCAAAAATCGTATTAAAACCCTAGATGAATAATAGCGATTAAAAATAAAAAAAAATGAAAATAAAAATTTTAAAATAGAAACTGAATATCCAAAGAATTTATCAGATAAATTGCCAATTTTTTTTATTAACAAAAGTCTATATTTATAATTGTAATATATATTTTTTGCCCAGTTTCTGCCTACGGTCACAGACACAAAGTGAAAGACTTTCTCATCAAGATCTACGCACAATAATCCCTCTCGTTGCTTCAATCGATGAGATAAATCAATATCCTCCTCCCCATAAAAAAAATCTGGATCTGATAAACCAGCTTTTTTTAGTGCAGAGCCCTTCATTAATGACGCACATCCACAAACTGCATCAGATTTTATTAAACCTTTAAAATCTTTTCTGTCTAAGTGGATCCCGTTGTAATCAGCACAATTTTTTTGAAATTTTAAATTATATCCTATGGTAGTTCCTCGATACCACACATAGTTTTTTTTATAACCATGCAATATTTTTGGACTTATACCCACAATTTCTTTATTATTTTCTAATCTTTGAATTAGATTATTAAGAGTTGTTTTGGGTACAACTATATCATTATCCATTCTTGCTATATATTTAAATTTATTTTTTAATAGGAACTTATATCCTGCATTGTGGCCTAAACCACATCCATAATTCTCTTTATTTTTAATATAGTAAATTTTTTTTTGATTAGGGTGGTTTCTAACTTTTAAAAATTCTTTTTTATTTCTTAATATCATGATATTTTTTTTTTTTAACCAAGTTTTAATATTTTCAAAATATATTTGATCAGAATTATTATCTATTAAAACTATTAATGGACTAATTTTGCTTTGATTAATTATTGAATTTAAACATTTTATAGTTTTTTTATAATCATTCCAAAAAAGAACAACAACACCTAAAAAATTTTTTTTATATGGATTTTTATTTTTCATAAAATAGAATTTTACTAAAATATATTTCTGATAGATATCCATGTGGTAAAAATTTTTCTGTAGCACCTCCATGTATATTTGTTATTTCACCAATAAAAATTTCTTTATCATTGGTGTACATATCAATTCTGACAAAATTAAAATATTTACTAATTTTCTCAGCAAGAATAATCATTTCATTGAAATTTTTTGGTTTTATTAATTTTTTTTCATTCATTTTAAAATCTATTGATATGCCTAACTTATTCCACTCAATATCATAAATACTTCTGGAATGATCAGTTGCTCTATCAAAGTCTACTTGAACCGCTTTTGCCTGTCCATTGAAACAAAAAATTTTATAATCAATTATATTTTCATTATTGAATAATAGTGGCTCAATGATGATCTTGGGTTTTAGATTTAAATAATTTCTTTCCCTATTCGCGTAATATTGGTTTTGACGAAACCAACTTTCAATTTTCTGTTTATCTATATTATCTAATTGATTTTTTTCTTTTTTAATAATCCATTTTCCAGCCAAATGAGTAGGTTTAATTACGCAATTAGAATTTAAAGTAAATTTATCTATCTCAGAAAAATTTTTAGCAACTAAAATATTGGGCACTATATATTTTTTTTCTATTACTTGATGTAAAAATATTTTACAAAATTCTTTGTCTGACACAAAAATTCTTAAAGGATCCTCAATCTCTTTGGAAGTCTTAATATAATAAAGCATATCATTAAAAATCTTTTTTTTTGACGGCAATCTTTTGTGTATAAAAAAGAACTGTATAAATGACAAAATTTTATCAAAAAATTTATTGTTAGGTAAGTTATCTAGGAAAAATTTAAATAAGGTTCTTTTGATATTCATTTTTTTAATTATATCATATTTAGAAGTATTAATACTTGAACCTAATAATTGTTATTTTTTTAAAATATTATGGAATACTAAAGCTAATAATATACTCAAGTTTATCAAGAGATATCCAATTGTGAAAAATAATAGAACTTCAGGTAAGTAATTACGAGTATAAATCGAAATTAAAGAGAATGTTAACAGTATTATCTCGTTGATACCACATTGGGTAAATATATTTCTCCAACAATAAAAGATTAAAGATCCAGTTTTTGATTTTTTTCTATAATTAAAACTTCTTTTAAATTGACAAGCTATGACTAGCCAGAAAAATGAATTATTATTAATTTTTTTCGTATAAGGAAAATTAGTCAAAAAAGGTCTCAAAATATTAAATAAAGTTAAACTAAAAATAGTTAAAATCATTAAATTAAATTCTATTAAGTTATCTTTGTATAATCCAATAGATAAAGATGGAAATAATAGTATATAGAAAATATCAGAATTTATCCTCTCCAGTGTTGAGCCTAGACTAGAAATTGAATTTTGCAACCTGGCTAGTTCACCATCAATGTTATCTAATAATACCCATGAGCAAGCAATTAAAGATCCCATCAAATAATTTGAATTAGAAAAAAAATAAAAACATAAAAATGATACTAAAATTGAAAAAATTGTAATTGTGTTAGGCTTTATCTCTATTTTATTTAAAAAATAATAAGAGAGAATTACAGATACTCTTCTAGAAAGAGTGGCAAGTAAGTATGGCTTTTCGTATCGAATTTTTTCAAATGGATAAATAATCTTTTGAATTTTTTTTGGAACTAATATTCCCAGGGGTTTTTCTCTCATTTATTTTACTATATATGATGGCCTGTTGAAAAAAGGAAATTTAATAATCTTTTTATTTTTTTTTTTTAAAAATCTATTGATTGTATCTGTCTCGCCTTTATAAAAAGTTCCACCAGTTCCCACACCTTCATAATTATCAAAAAGAATTATGCCGCCTTTAATAACTTTATTATATAAGTTGTCAAGAACACATTGCGTTGTTTCGACAAAATCAATATCTACATTTAATAGTGCAATTTTAAGATTGGGATTTTTTTTTACGAAATTTGGAATAGTTTGCAATACATCGCCTTTTATAAGTTTAAAATTTTTTATTTTTTTTTTTTTAAAAATTTTTGTTAATTGATTAATCGCGATCGAACTTCCACCAGCCGTGTTAATCCAGTGTTTTCTCTGTTTTTTTTCATTTTTAAATTTTGTGTCTGGAAATTTATCACTAAAAACATCGAATGCTATGAGTTTATTGCTTTTTGATTTACCAATAAGTTCTCTTAACATCGCGAATCTGGAGAGAGATGTTCCTTTAAAAACCCCACACTCAACGATTGATCCTTTATAATTTTTTATCTTTTTAAATATTTCATAATGAATTAAAAACTTTGACAATCTCTCATCATTCATAAATAAATTAAAATGCGTTTCTGCGTCATACATATTTTGTAAATTAAATTTAGGAAGTTTAATCATTTTTTAAATAAGGATTTTGCTTTAATATAATCCTGTTTTGTGTCAATTTCAATCCATCTTGAATTAATTGTTTTTTTATACTTGATATTATTAACTTTTAAAAATTCATTCATAAAATGCTCCCAGTTAAGTTGAATATTTTCTTTTTTTTTTAAAAATTTTTTTAAACTAAAAATCATTTTTACTTTTATATCACTCTTTATCAGAATTATTCCTATTGCTTCTCCAACAAAATTTAGTTTTTTAAGCTCCGATTTTTTAATTAATCTTTTGTCTATTGTTTTTCTTACAAATCCATATTTGTCTGCTAGTGCTTTAGCGCATTCAACGTTTGAAATTGAAGTTTTTCCAATCAGAAAAGATGAATGTGTGTTATGTTTTAAAAAACTCTTTAAAATATCACTCGAAAATACAAGATCTCCATCAAAAACCAGACTATTTCCATATGATTTTTCAAGCCCTTTTAAAAGGGAAAATGAATTTCCTTTTATTCTATACTCATTATTGTAAATAAATTTAAAATTAAAATAATTATCAAATTTTTTAATTTCTTTTTTTATTAATTTTTTTTTATATCCTAAAACTAGTACTACATCTTTAATTTTAAATTTCTTTAAAATCTCTAAATTTCTATCAATTAAAGTTTGGTTATTAACTTTTAACAAACACTTTGGGTTTCTAGTAATATTTGAAATTCTTTTACCAAAACCAGCTAACAAAAAAATTGCTGAAAGTTTATTTAGTTTTTTTTTTCTCTGTTTTTGATCCATACTCTTATCATGGTTCTTTTTAATCTACTTTCCTTATTCTTTATCTTAGCCAGGGGTAAAGCATCATAAGCGTCTGAAAAAGACGTTCTGCCATGAAGAACTTTGGAGTCAAGGTTAAATAAAACATCTCCTTTTTGCATTTTATATCTAAATTGAAATTTACTTGTTTCTAAAAGAGCATCTAATACATCAAGTGCATAAAGTTGTTTGGATGTTAGTTTTTTATTGGCCTTCATGTGTGCTGCTTCGAGATACGGTCTCAAATATCTAAACATTGGTTGATTAGTTTTATCATAAGTTAAAATTGGTGCTCTATACAATTCATCTGCAACTCCCCTTTTTTCCCAAAAAAAGTTTTTCTCAAGTATGCTTTTTGCTTCGGCAAAATTTAAGTTTAACTCTTTGTGGATGGTTTTTGAGTCAACCAATATTGTTTCCCCTCCTGCCTTAGAACTAGATAAGCATCCAAACATTAAATATTCCCAACCATTTGGTATATTAACGTTATCAGTATGAATACTTCCTCCTTCTCTTGTCTGGTGATATCTTGAGCCTTTATGCATTGATAGCTTTCTATCCCTATCGTAAACTTCTATGAGTTTATCTTTTGATGAATTTTGGATTAGTGTATCTCCAGCATACTCACACATAATTTCTAAAATTTTCTTTACTGTTTGTGCTGAGAATTTTCTCGCTTTATAACTTTTAGGATAAAGACAGATAATTAGTGCTCTAATATTTTTTTTAAAATCTAAAATTTTTTTGCAATTTAGTGTAAATTTTTTAAGCTCAGGAATTTCTTTATTGGCGTAAAATGTATTTTTTTTTTCAATATTTCTTAAAGTATTGAATAAATGCTTATTAATATATTTAAATTGTACAAATTTATTATTTTTCATTTTTTTAACAATTTTTTTTGAATTAATCCTTTAGCATTATTCTTTAAATATGTTTCTCCAAGATGGCTGACTACACTGCCATTAATTTTTTTTCTAGATTCGTAAATAATAATATTTTTTTTCCTATTAAAATATTTTTTTTTTGAATAAGTGCATAAAAGTGGTTGATTTTCAAGGGGATAAACCAAATAATTTTTATTATCGTGCAAAAATTTTATTTTATTTTTTTTCACTGCTTGTTTAATTTTTCTATATTTTTTTAGTACATAATATAAGGAACCTATTGTATGGTATGGTCCAGTAAGTTTCTTTTCAATATGTGTATTTATATCCATGTAAAACGATCTAACTTTATTTTTCGGCTTAACTCTATATGCAACAAAAGCTGCACCTGTTAATCCAAATAACCCTTTACAAGAGCTAAATGTTGCGACTTCTGCATTATTGTGACCATCCTCCAAACCAATTGACCCAGTTGCATCAAGCATCAGATTTGCTGAACATCTTTTTTTTAACAATTTTAACTCATTTATTGGGACTTTAAGGCCTATACTTGTTTCAACTGGAGAAGCGCATACCCAATCATAATTTTTTTTTAAATATCTAATTTTTTTCCAGGATATACTATCAATCTGTTTAATAATTTTAAAATTCGATTTAAGGAAATTTAAAATTTTATAAACTCTATCAGAATAATATCCCGTTCTGACAACCAATACTTTGCCTTTTACAAAATTTTGTAAAGCAATTTCAATCGCTAAGCTCCCAGAGCCTTGAAAGCAAGCAACATTTCTTAAGCCGCTTATTCTTCTTAAACTTTTAATTACTTCTGTCTCAATTTTTTTATAATTACTATCCCCTCTTCCAAAGAAAGGTCCTAATCCTTCAATATTTTCCTCTAATAAACTTCCTGGTCCTGGAGTAAAGACTATTTTTTTATTTTTTTCTAATACAAAATTTTTTATTGTTTTATTTGAAATTTTCACGACTTATTTAGTACCAGGGATTAATTCTAAAATATCTTTGATTTTAATGAGATCTTTATCTGCCTCAAACGACCTACCATTTTCTAAAATAGATTTAGCTGTATTATACATTGCGGGATAAGCAGCTCTTAGCATTTGATTAGCATAAATTACCAAGTTAAAACCATTTTCTATAAGCTCATCTTCAGTCACTTTATTATAAGTCGAGGGCACAGAAACTAAAGGAATTGATTTGTGTTTTTTTCTAAACTCTTTCGAAAATTGAAAAATTTCATCAGTTGTTTTTTGTCTACTATGTATCATTATTCCGTCAACACCAGCTTCGATGTAAGCATCTGCTCTAAAAAGAGCATCTTTTACACCTTTTTCAAGTATTAGACTTTCTATTCTCGCTATTACCATAAAATGTTCGCTTATTCTTGATGAACGGCCTGCCTTTATTTTTTCTGAAAAAACTTTTACATCTTCTTGTTCTTGTTTTACCTCATTTCCAAATAGTGAATTTTTTTTAAGACCTTTTTTATCTTCAATTATCACAGCAGAAATACCTAACCTCTCCATACTCTTTACATTCAATTGAAAATGTTCAACTTTTCCTCCTGTGTCAGCATCCATAATTAGTGGTTTTGTAGTGACATCAAATATATTATTGATATTATTTAAGCGATTGTTTATTTCTAGTACTTCAATATCTGGCTTTCCTTGTGAGGTTGAGTCTGTTAGTGAACTTGACCAAAAACCGTCAAATTGGATTAGCTTGTCATTTTTGTTAATTGAAATATTTTCTAATATCAAAGCTGACAATGGATTATGGGCTTCCATTATTCTTACAATTTTTTTTACGTTTAAAAGTCTTTTTAAAGATGATTTCCTCAAGTCAGTTGTGGTACCAATTATTTTTTCTTTTAACGATAAATGAGTTGAGGATACACCCTTTGTATATTCTATTTCGATTAATTTCCCTCCATAACTCTTTAATGCCGCTATAGCTAAAGTTCTATATGGTGCCAAAGGACCTTCGATCCAATCAGATCCATGTATCATATAGTCGGGTTTATATTTTAAAATAGTTGGTGCGTAATCCCATTCTTGTTGTTCAAAAACTTTTGAAACCCCTTTAATGTTTTCAATTATTTCTTTTCTGTTCTGCCAACTAAGATATGGAAGTCTTTTGTGTTCTGCTACGGCTTTATCGTTTAGTAATCCTATAATAACATCACCATACTTTCTTGCCTCTTTAATGATATTGACATGACCATGGTGGAAAACATCAGCTGACATTCCAACGTATACAGTTTTTGAACTCATAGATTTATAATTTTATCATAAATTTAAAGGGTTATATTCGATAAATATTATTTTTAATTTATCTTAAGTCTTATATATCTAATTCATATGATTTCAATAACATTAAAAAAAGTTCTTTTTTCTTTAGTAAAAAAATACAATATTTTTTTATTTTTTTACAAATTTTTTTATAAGTCATTAAAAAAAAAAAATAATAAAATTTTTTTAATTTTAACGTTTTTATTAATTATATTTATAGAAATAATTTTTGAAATAATAACACTTTTTAAATTTTCAAGAGCAGAAAAAGAAAGCCCCGATAAAGAGGAGCAAGATTTCACTGAACCTAGATCAACCACTTGTTTACAATTAATAAACATGATTTTCAAAATTAAAATTAATAAATTAACAAGGTACCATTCTCGAAGAGAAGCCTTTATGGATATAGGTTGTGGATATGGTAAAGTAATTTTTTTTAATAAGATTTTTTTTAAAAAATTATATGGAATAGAAATAAACAAATCTGTCTTTAAAGAATTAAAACAGAACTTTCCTAATAACTCAAAAAAAATATCATTAATTAATGATAATTTTTTTTCAATTACGATACCTAAAGAAGTGGGCTTCTTCTATTTATTTTCTCCATTTAATTTAGATAAGCTTTATACTAATCTGATAAATACTTTAATTGGACATAGCAAAACTTATGATAAAAAAATATTTGTTGTTCTTGCGAATAAGAGATGTTTAGAATTTTTTTTAGAA
>CABXSO010000002.1 GCA_902514945.1 uncultured Pelagibacteraceae bacterium
GAGCCCCTAGATATTGAAACAATTGAAAGTAAAATTTCCAAAAAAGTTGATGTAGAAAAGACATTATTAAAACTACAAAGTGAATATTCTGATCGGGGAATAAATTTAATTTGTATTTCAAAAAAGTGGTCGTTTAGAACTTCCTCTTCCTTATCTGGTTTGATGCAACAAGAAAAAACTTTTGAAAAAAAATTATCCCGTGCAGCAATTGAAACACTTGCAATTATTGTTTATCATCAACCAGTTACAAGATCCGAAATTGAAGAGATAAGAGGTGTTGCATTTGGAACGAATACTCTTGATATTTTAATGGAGTTAAATTGGGTTAAACCAGGCGGTAGAAAGGATGTACCAGGAAAACCAATTCAGTATGTGACTACAGATGATTTTTTGAGTCATTTTAATCTTCAAAAATTATCTGATTTGCCAACTGTGGATGAATTAGGGGCGGCTGGATTAATAGACAATACAAATATCGATAGTGCTATTTTTGGGACAGGCAAATTTTATAAAGAAAAAGAAAACAACAAAAAAGAAGATATTTATTCAAATATAGATGAAATGTTAAGTAGCACATTAGAGTCAGATGATAAAAAATAAGACTTTATATTTAGATTAAAAAAGTCACTTTCAAATTGATAATAAAAGATATATAAGATTTCTTATGAGCATTGGAATTTGGCAAATAGCAATAGTAGTTATACTTGTTGTTCTTCTTTTTGGTAGAGGCAAAATATCTAGTTTGATGGGTGACGTTGCTAAAGGCATTAAAAGTTTTAAAAAGGGGATGGCATCAGATGTTACTGATGACAATGAACCTAAAAATATTTCCAAAGATAATCAAGATAGCGATAAAAAAGATTAAATCACATGCCTACTATTGGTTGGTTTGAGATCTTAATTGTAGTAGCCATAGCCATAGTTGTTCTTGGTCCAAAAGATTTTCCTATAATGTTAAAAAAAGTCGGATCTTGGATTGGTGCTGGTAAAAAATACATTAACAATATTCAAAATGAAGTTTCAAATATTGATATTGAGGATAGTAAGGTAGAAAAAAAAGAAGATAAAAAAGATGAATAATGAGGAGAAAGAAGGTGGCTTCACAAGTCACTTAGTAGAATTAAGAAAAAGATTAATACATAGTTTTATTTTTCTTATGATTTTTTTTGTAGGTTGTTACTTTTTTGCAGAACATTTGTATGGTTTTCTTGTTGATCCCTTTGCTCAGGCAGTCAAAGATGATGGAAACAATAGAAGATTAATTTTTACAGCACTACAAGAAACATTTTTAACCTATCTAAAAATTTCATTTTTCACAGCATTTTTTGTAACGTGTCCATTTATATTAATACAAATCTGGAAATTTATTGCGCCAGGCCTTTACAAGCATGAGAAGAACGCAATATTACCATATCTAATATTAACACCTGTCCTTTTTTTTCTAGGTGGTATGCTGGTTTATTACTTAATAATGCCTTTAGCTATAAAGTTTTTTTTATCATTCGAAAGTACGGGACTATCAACAAATTTACCGATCCAATTAGAAGCCAAAGTAAATGAATATCTTTCATTGGTTATGAAGTTGATTTTTGCATTTGGTATAAGTTTTCAATTACCTGTTGTTTTAAGTCTATTGGCAAGAATAGGAATTGTTGACTCTGAATTTTTAAAAAAAAGAAGAAAATATGTTGTGGTGATAATTTTTGCTGCAGCAGCGTTACTAACACCTCCAGATCCTGTCACCCAAATAGGTCTAGCTATACCATTGTTAATTTTATATGAATTATCTATTTTTTCTGTAAAATTTATAGAAGATAAAAAATTAAAAGACTCAAATGCATAATTTAAAAGAAATTAGAAAGAATTTTGATTTTTTTAAAAAGTCTCTTGAGGGAAGATTTGTCAAAATTGATTTTAATCAAATTAAAGATTTGGATATTCAAAATAGAAGTTTTATCCAAGAAAAAGAGAGTTTAGAAAATGAAAAAAAAGAGATATCAAAATCTAAAGACCAAAAACTATTTGAAAAATCAAAAAAAATTTCAACCGAAATAGAAAAAATTTCTAAACAACAAAAAAAAATAAAAGATGAACTTGACCAAATATTATCTATTATACCAAATATTCCCCACAAAGATGTTCCACTTGGAAAAGATGAAAATGACAATGTGGAATTAATGAAATCTGGTCAAACACCTAATTTTGATTTTAAACCACTATCTCATTACCAATTAGGCGAAAAACTGGGTATGCTTGATTTTGATTTAGCAACAAAAACCACAGGTTCACGTTTTGTATTTGTCAAAAATAAATTAGCATTATTAGAGAGAGCTATTTCAAACTTTATGTTAGATACTCACATTTCAAAAAATGGTTATGAGGAAATTTCCCCTCCTTTATTAGCCTCAGAAAATACAATGTTTGGCACTGGTCAACTCCCCAAATTTGAAAATGATCAATTTGAAGTTAAACTAGAAGAGGGAAGTGACCGAAAATTTTTAATACCTACAGCAGAAGTAATCTTGACCAACATTGTCAAAGATAAAATTATTAATACAAAAGACCTACCAATGAGATTTGTTGCTTCTACCCCTTGTTTTAGAAAAGAAGCGGGCAGTTATGGTAAAGATACCAAAGGTATGATCAGACAACATCAATTTTATAAAGTTGAAATGGTCAGTATTGTTGAGCAAGAGAAGTGTTTAGAAGAATTGGAAAGAATGACAAAGTGTGCAACATCAATTTTAGATCTTTTGGAATTACCTTACAGAAAGATGATTTTATGTAGTGGTGATATGGGTTTTAGTGCTGAAAAAACTTACGATATTGAAGTTTGGCTTCCTTCTGAGAATAAATACAGAGAAATTTCCTCTTGTTCATCTTGTTCTACGTTTCAAGCAGTAAGAATGAAAGCGAGATATAAGAGTAAAAAAAATGAAACTCTTTTTGTGGGTACTCTAAATGGTAGTGGCTTAGCAGTTGGAAGAACTTTAATAGCAATTTTAGAAAATTATCAAAAAAAAGATGGTTCGGTTACAATTCCAAAAGTTTTAAGACCTTATATGGACAATTTGGAAATAATTTCACTCAAATAAAGTTGTTTTACTCTTTTAGATAGTATAAATAATCAATTTTAATTAAGGAGTTTTATGGATAGTGCAGGAATAGGACAATTTATACCTCTAATTTTAATTTTTGTTATTTTTTATTTTTTCTTAATAAGGCCTCAGCAAAAAAAAGTTAAAGAACATAAAGCAATGGTTGAAGGGCTTAAAAAAGGTGACAAAATTGTAACTTCTGGAGGCATCACAGGAACAATTTCAAGAGTGATAGACAATGACAAGATTGAAGTAGAAATTGCTGATAATGTTACTGTAGAAGTTATCAGGGGCACCGGTGTGCAGAGTTTGATGAATTCTCAAGAAATAAAGAAATAATTTTTACAAATATAAAGTGCTATATTTCTCTAAATTAAGAATTATTTGTATCACTTTAATATCTTTATTTTTTATTGTAATTGCATCATCAAATCTTTTAAAATTTGATAACGATTTATTGGACAAAAAAATAAATCTTGGTTTAGATCTGCAAGGCGGTTCATATCTATTATTAGAAATTGATAATGATCCAGTAATTGAACAAAAACTTCAAAATTTAACAGTTACTATCAGAAATTATTTTAAAGACAAAGATATTAAAGTCACAAATTTTAAGCTTATCGAACAAACATTATTATTTTCCACTGATAAAAATTTTCAACAAGTTGTTTTAAATGAATTTCAAGCAGAAGATAGTAAGATTAATCCTTATTATCAAAGGTTTAAATCACATCAACTAGATATAGAACAAGAAGAAAATTTTTTTAAAGTTTCTTATTCTAAGCAAGGTATTATTAATCTTAAAACATCTTCACAAGATCAAGCTTTAGAGATAGTTAGAAGAAGAATTGATGAAATTGGAACTAACGAGCCAAATATTCTTAAAAGAGGTAATGATAGAATTTTAGTTGAATTACCTGGATTGGATGATCCAATGAGAATTAAATCATTATTAGGAAAAACAGCAAATTTAACTTTTAGATTTGTAACAAATAGTAACGAAGATTCTTTTGGTGCAGATAAATTGCAGTTTGAAGACGGCTCAGAAGAAGCAATTGTAAGTAAAAGAATTATCCTTAGTGGAGATAATCTTTTAGATGCTCAGCCAAGAATGAATAGTGAAACCAATGAGACTGTTGTAACTTTTTCACTTGATAGAGTAGGTGCTAAAAGATTTGGTAAAGCAACATCAAATGGTATTGGTAAAAGACTAGCTATAGTATTAGACGGAAATATTATTAGTGCACCAGTCATAAGAGATAAAATTGCTACTGGATCTGGTCAAATAAGTGGTGGATTTACGTTTCAATCAGCGACTGATCTAGCATTACTTTTAAGATCTGGGGCATTACCGGCCCCTTTAAACATCATTGAGGAAAGAACCGTTGGTCCTGATTTAGGTCAAGACTCAATTAAGGCAGGTATAATTGCTTTAATTATTGGATTTATTTTAGTAATTCTTTTCATTTTTGTTAAATATAAAATTTTTGGTGCAATTACCAATATAACTTTAGTTATAAATTTATTCATACTTATTGGTATTTTAACTTTATTTGAAGCAACATTAACATTACCTGGTATAGCTGGAATTATCTTAACTGTAGGTATGGCTGTTGATGCAAATGTATTAATTTTTGAGAGAATTAGGGAAGAACTAAAAGATGAAAAAAATAATCTAATTGCCTTTGATAGCGGCTACGTGAAATCAAGAACTGCAATTTTAGATGCAAATATAACAACTTTATTAGCTGCAATTATTTTATTTTTTATGGGATCTGGTCCAATCAAAGGTTTCTCATTAACGTTAGGGATTGGAATATTTACAACACTATTTTCAGTTTATTTCATAGCAAGGTTATTGACTGTCTTATATGTATCTAAAAATAAAGAAAAAGAAGGACTAATTTAAATGATAGCTTTTAATAAACACTATAACAAATTTAATATTGTTTCATTGTTACTAGTGATTGTCTCCTTACTTTTATTAACATTTAAAGGTCTTAATTTTGGGATAGATTTCAAGGGAGGAACTCTTATCGAATTGAGGAGCTCAGACTCAAAAATAAATGTCTCTTCATTAAGAGATAATTTAAATCAGATGAATTTAGGTGATGTCTCAGTAAAAAATTTTGGTAATGAAAAAGACTTTTTAATTAAATTTGAAAATAGCGATGATAAGAATGTTATTGAGAAAATCAAAAAAAGTTTAGACGGATCATTTGGTAATGTTTTTAACTTTAGGCGAGTTGAAAATGTTGGTCCGAAAGTAAGTGCCGAATTATTAAAATCTGGTGTAATAGCTATATCAGTTGCTTTAGCTTTAATGCTTATTTATATTTGGATAAGATTTGAATGGCAGTTTAGTTTGGGTGCGATAATGGCTTTGTTTCACGATGTTATAGTCACTCTAGGCATCTTTTCTTTGATGAGTCTTGAAATAAATTTGTCAATTATAGCAGCAGTGTTGACGATAGTCGGATATTCTATGAATGATACGGTTGTTATATTTGATAGAGTAAGAGAAAATTTAAGAAAATACTCGGATATCAAAATTTTTGAATTAACAAATATTTCAATCAATGAAACTTTATCTAGAACTTTAATAACTTCTATAACTACTTTATTAGCTTTGCTATCAATATTCTTTTTTGGAGGTGAAGTTTTAAAGGGGTTTTCATTAGCAATGATTTTTGGTGTTATATTTGGAACTTATTCATCAATTTATATTGCCAATACAGTACTTGTAAGACTTAACGTTTCACAAAAAACAGTTCTTAAAGACGATAGTAAAATTTAATATAAATTTTGTGCAGCTACCATAGTTAGTAGCATTGGTAATGATAAAAGTGTATTTGTCCTTGAAAACAACATTGCAGTTTTTGCAGATTTAGCTTTTAATTCAGGTTCGCATTCTACAATTCCAAGTGCTCTTTTTTGGTTTGGCCAAATTACAAACCAAACATTAAAGGCCATAATAATACCCAACCACATTCCAATTCCAATTGCAGTATGCTTTGGTACACCTGAACCTAAACTTAAAGTCATAGCATCATGCAGGTATCCATTTAATCCAGCTACTATTAACCCAGATAAAATTGTAAAAGCTGCTGCCCATCTAAAATAAAAAAGTGCTGCAGGGGCAATTACTTTTCCGATAGCAGGTTTTTGCTCATCTGGAATTTTCCCCATGTTCGGTATTTGAACAAAATTAAAATACCAAAGTAGCCCGATCCACATTATACCAACTATCACGTGAACATATCTTGCTAAACCACTCCAAAAAATTCTGTCAAAACTGAAACCATCATTTTGATAAAATAAACCAATAAATAAAATGATAGCAATTGCGAGTGAAGCATGAACTGTTTTGGATAATGATGACAACATATTAATCATATATATACTTATATACTATTTTTAATTAATTCAAAAGTGGTTTCAAAAATTTACCTGTATAACTTTCGTTAATTTTACAAATTTCCTCTGGCTTTCCTTCTGCAATTATCTTACCACCTTTTACACCTCCCTCTGGTCCCATATCGACAATATAATCTGCAGTTTTAATCACATCTAAATTATGTTCAATCACTACTACAGTGTTTCCTAATGCGACAAAAGTGTGAAGTATCTCTAATAGTTTTTTAATATCATGTTGATGTAATCCTGTTGTAGGTTCATCTAAAATATACATGGTTCTTCCTGTTGATCTTTTGGATAATTCTTTAGCTAATTTGATTCTTTGAGCTTCACCACCAGATAAAGTTGTAGCTTGTTGACCAATTTTTATATACCCCAAACCAACCTTCTTAAGAGTAAGTAATTTTGTTTTGATATTAGATATATTTTCAAAGTATTCACATCCTTCATCAACGGTCATATTCAAGACATCAGCGATACTTTTATCTTTAAACTTGATTTCTAAAGTTTCTCTATTATATCGAGTGCCCTTACATTCATCGCATTGAATATATACATCAGGCAGAAAATGCATTTCATAAGTAATTACACCATCTCCTTCACAAGCTTCACATCTACCACCCTTTACATTAAATGAAAATCTCCCAGGCTTATAACCTCTAGATTTTGACTCAGGTAATCCAGTAAACCAATCTCTGATTGGTCCAAAAGCACCAGTGTACGTTGCTGGATTTGATCTTGGTGTTCTACCGATTGGTGATTGATCGATATCAATTATCTTGTCAATCAATTCAGTTCCTTTAAATCCTTTAAATGGTTTTGGTATTTTTCTCGATTTATTATTATTTAATGTAAGATTTAAGGCATTGTATAAAGTTTGAAGCACTAGTGTAGACTTACCACTACCAGACACGCCTGTTACACATGTCAAACTTCCTAAAGGAATTTTAAGGTTTACATTATTAAGATTATTACCTGTTGCGCCTGTAATTTCTAAAAATCTTCCATTCTTAGCCAATCTTCTCTTTGTAGGCACATTTATCTTAAATTTGTTAGATAAGTATTTTCCAGTAATACTATTTTGATTTTGACTTATTTCTTTAATTGATCCTTGGGCAACTATTTCACCACCTCTATTTCCAGCTTCTGGCCCAAGATCAATTATATGATCTGCATTTTCCATCGTTTCAGTGTCGTGTTCAACTACAACGACTGTATTACCTAAATCTCTCAATCTTTTAAGAGCATTAATTAATTTAACATTATCTTTTTGATGAAGTCCAATTGATGGTTCATCTAATACATATAAAACACCTGTTAATCCCGAGCCAATTTGTGATGCTAATCTTATTCTTTGTGCTTCTCCACCAGACAACGTTCCAGATTCTCTTGATAAAGTTAAGTAATCAAGACCTACATTTAATAAAAAATTTAATCTTTCATTAATTTCTTTTAAAATATGTTCGGCAATTTTTACTTGTCTCTTATCTAAATTATTTTTTAGATTATCAAACCATACTGCAGCATCTGATATCGATTTTTCAGTCACTTCACTAATATGAAGATCATCTATCTTAACACATAATGCTTCATCTTTTAATCTATGACCATTACATCTTTCACATTTAGTATCTGATTGATATTGAGCAATTTCCTCTCTTTTCCAATCACTGTCGGTCTCAAGATATCTTCTTTCCAGATTATTTATTACTCCTTCAAAAGTTTTTTTATGTGAATATTTCTCATATCCATCATCATACGTAAATTTAATTTCCTCATCGTCAGATCCATAAAGAATTATATCCTTTATCTTTTTTGATAATTTTGACCATTTTTCTTCTAAGGAAAATTCATAATGTTTAGCTAGAGAACTTAGTGTTTGAGCATAATATAAAGTTGTTGTTTTTGCCCACGGTTCGATAGCACCATCAATTATACTTTTTTTCTCATTTGGTATAACCAAATTTGGATCAACATTTAGTTTTATTCCGATACCCTCACATTCTTCACAGGCACCAAATGGACTATTGAAAGAAAATAATCTTGGCTCAATTTCTTCAATTGTAAATCCACTTTCGGGGCATGCAAATTTTGTTGAAAAAACTAATTTTTCTATTTTTCTAAATTTTTTTGGGAGAGTTTCATCTTCATATTCAACAAATATAAGACCATTTGCTAACTGTATTGAAGTTTCTATAGCCTCTGCTAATCGATTTCCCAAGGTTGAGTTTAGAACTATTCTATCAACAAGTATTGATATGTCATGTTTAATTTTCTTATTGAGTTCAGGAACTTTTTCTATGTCGTATAAAACATCGTCAATTTTAATTTTTCTAAAACCTCTTTTTTTATAATTTAAAATTTCTTTTCTATATTCACCTTTCCTTCCTCTTACCACTGGAGCATAAAGATAAATCGTTGATTTTTTTGGTAATTTTTTAATTTTATCTACTATTTGAGTGACTGTTTGAGACTCTATGGGTTTTCCAGTGAAAGGTGAGTACGGAATGCCTGCTCTAGCATACAAAACTCTCATGTAATCATAAATTTCAGTAACTGTTGCTACAGTAGACCTTGGATTTTTAGATGTATTCTTTTGTTCGATTGATATTGCAGGACTTAAACCCTCAATTAAATCAACGTTTGGCTTTTTCATCTTATCTAGAAACTGCCTTGCGTATGCTGATAAGCTTTCAACATACCTTCTTTGACCTTCAGCATAAATTGTATCAAATGCTAGTGAAGATTTTCCCGAACCGGATAGGCCCGTTATTACAACAAATTTATCTTTAGGAATTTCTAAAGATAAATTTTTTAAATTATGTTCTTTTGCACCCTTTATAACTATCTTTTTAATCATATTTTTTGTTGCTTTGACTTAATAAAATTAATATTCAGAGTAAAATTGTGATATAGTTTAAATAACTTAATTTAACAATTAATAAAATATTATGGCTGGGAGTTTAAATAAAGTACTTTTAATTGGTCGTTTGGGCGCAGATCCAGAAGTTAAACAAATGGTAAATGGTAAAAGTGTTGCTAGGTTAAGCCTTGCTACAAGTCAATCTTGGAAAGATAAGAATACGGGTGAAAAAAAAGAGAAAACAGAGTGGCACCGTATAGTTGTATTTAACGAAGGTTTAGTAAATGTAGTTCAACAATATTTAAAAAAAGGAGCACAAATTTATGTAGAAGGACAATTAACTACAAGAAAGTGGAAAGATGAACAATCTGGACAAGATAAATATTCTACTGAAATTGTAATCCAAGGTTACAATTCCTCGTTAACTATGCTAGGTGGTGGTAATTCTGGTGGAGGAATTGCAAACGATAATTCACAAATATCAAATAATACTGAAGATTTATCTCAAGTACAAAATGATATGGATGATGATATTCCATTTTAATTCTTATGGAAAAAAACGAAGTTTCTAAAAATCAAAATATAAAATTAATATCAATGCATGATGAGATGAGCTCATCTTATCTTTCTTATGCCATGAGTGTTATTGTAAGTCGAGCTCTACCGGATATAAGAGATGGGCTAAAACCTGTTCATAGAAGAATTTTATATGCAATGTATAAAGGTGGCTATGATTGGTCTAAACAGTTTAGAAAATCTGCAAGAATTGTTGGAGATGTAATTGGTAAATATCATCCACATGGTGATCAATCAGTTTATGATGCACTTGTTCGAATGGTTCAAGATTTTTCGATGAGCTTACCTTTAGTAGAGGGTCAAGGAAATTTTGGTTCTATAGATGGTGATCCTGCAGCTGCAATGAGATACACAGAGACAAGATTATCAAAAGTTTCCCAATTTTTAATTGATGATATTGAAAAAAATACAATAGAATTTAAAAGTAATTACGATGAAACAGAAAAAGAACCATCTGTTTTGCCAGCTCAATTCCCAAATTTACTTGTAAATGGTGCAGGTGGTATTGCCGTTGGTATGGCAACTAGTATTCCACCGCATAATTTAGGAGAAATTATTGATGGTACATTAGCCTTAATTGACAATAGAGACATAAAGATTAAAGATTTAATGAAGCATATACCAGGACCTGATTTTCCGACTGGAGGTGTGATAATAGGAAAAGATATCATCAAGCAAGGATATAATAAGGGAAGAGGTTCTTTTAAAATTAGAGGTGAGATATCAAATGAATCTCAAAAGAATGGTAGAGATAGATTAGTTATTAATTCCATTCCATACCAAGTTAATAAGTCTGTTCTTAATGAAAGAATAGCCCAATTAGTAAGAGAAAAGAAAATAGAGGGAATTAAAGATATACGTGACGAGTCTAATAGAGAAGGTATAAGAGTCTCGATCGATTTAAGAACCGGGGTTGAACCTGAGACAGTGAAAAGACAATTGTATAAAAATACTCAGATAGAAAGTTCATTTGGTTTTAATACTTTAGCAATTGTTGATGGTAAACCAAAAACTTGTAGCCTTAAAGATTTTTTAGAGAGTTTTTTAATTTTTAGAGAAGACATTGTACTTAGAAAAACTAAGTTTGATTTAAATAAAGCTGAAGATAGAGCACATATATTAATTGGTCTTTCAGTTTCAGTTGAAAATTTAGATAAAGTTATAAAAATAATACGTACTTCTAAAACTCCTGAAGAGGCAAAGAAGTCATTGTTAAAGATAAAATGGAAAATTAATAAATCTCAAAAAATTATTACTTTAATTGAAAATAAAAAACAAAAGAATTTGTATTTTTTATCATCACCTCAGGTTGATGCTATTTTAGAATTAAGGTTACAAAAATTGACTGCTCTTGGTATTAATGAAATTGAAATTGAAATTAAAAAACTTTCTGAATTTATTATAAAATTAAAGAAAATTATATCGTCTAAAAAAGAATTATTAAAAGTTATCAGTCATGAATTGAAAGATATTAAAGAAAAATATGCAGTACCAAGGCGAACTAAAATAATTGATGCTGTGTTAAATTATGATATTGAGGAAACAATCCAGAAAGAAACTGTTCTTATTACAGTTACTTTGCAAGGATATATCAAAAGAGGGTCTCTAAAAACTGTTAAAATACAGAAAAGAGGAGGTAAAGGAAAAACCGGCATTACCACTCGAAATGAAGACTCTGTAATACAAACGCTTTCAGTTAACACACATACTTCGGTCTTATTTTTTTCAACAGAGGGTCTTGTATATAGAATTAAAGCGTGGAAAATTCCTGAGGGCTCAGCATCTTCAAAAGGAAAGTCTTTGTTCAATATTTTACCGTTAAAAAATCATCAATCTATAAGTTCAATAATGCCTTTTCCGGAAAAGGATGATGACTCAAGCAAATATCAAATAGTTTTTGCTACTTCAAAAGGAAAGATTAGAAAGAATAGTCTTGAAGACTTCTCATCCATTAATACATCGGGTAAAATTGCGATGAAATTAGATAATAATGATAAAATAATTGGTGTTAAGATTTGTAAGGATGATCAAGACATAATCTTAAGCACTAAATTTGGAAAATGTATAAGATTCGAGTCTAAAAAATTAAGAATTTTCAAGGGTAGGTCTTCTAAGGGTATAAAAGGTTTAGAATTAGCAAAAGATGACGAAATAGTATCTTTATCAATCATAGATAATAATAAAATGAATAAAAATGGAAAAACCAGTAAAGATGAAAAATCGGAATTAATAGCAAAACAAAAATTTATTTTATCAATTAGTGAAAATGGATATGGTAAAAAAACATCACACTATGATTATAGAACTACAAATAGAGGTGGAAAAGGAATTATCGGAATAATCAATTCACCAAGAAACGGAAATATAGCATCATCTTTCCCTGTAAATGAGGGTGATGAAATCATGATTTCCACAAACAAAGGTAGAGTTATTAGGCTATTTGTTAAAGAAATTAGAACAGCTGGAAGAAATACTCAAGGAGTAAAAATTATTAAGCTATCAGGAGATGAAAAAGTGGTTTCAGCGATTAAAATTGATGATAATTTATTGTAATGTCTAAAACCGCTATTTATCCCGGAACGTTTGATCCAATTACGTTTGGTCATATAGATGTAATTAAAAAATCTTTAAAGTTATTTGATAAAGTTGTTGTAGCTGTTTCAGACGGTGAAAATAAGAATTATTTATTTGATGTTGAAGAAAGAATTGAAATTGTAAAGAATGCTCTTTTTAAAGATTTGAATATGAATAGAAAAAAGATAATTATTATTTCCTTCAAGTCTTTAACAACTACACTTTGTAAAAAATATAAATCCAATATAATTTTAAGAGGATTGAGGGCGGTCTCGGATTTTGAATATGAATTTCAACTCGCTGGGATGAATAGAAAGTTAAATGACAAGATAGAAACAATATTTTTAATGTCAGATGTTGAAAATCAGATTATATCTTCAAAATTTGTAAAAGAAATTATCAAACTTAAAGGGGATATAAAAAAATTTACTACCAAAACTACAATTAAAGCTTTAAAAAATAAATATGAGTAAGTTTTTAATTAAGATAATAATTATTCTCTTACTTTTAACCAATAAATCGTTTACAGAGGAGAATATAATGATTTTAAAATTAAAAGATGGTGATGTAAAAATTGAGTTGTTTGATGATAAAGCACCAAACCATGTAAAAAGAATTAAGGAACTTGCAGAAAAAGGTAAATACGATAATGTTGTATTTCACAGAGTTATTGATGGATTCATGGCTCAAACAGGTGACGTTCAGTTTGGGAATTCAAGTTCAAATGATTTTGACCTGAGAAGAGCTGGGATGGGAGGCTCTGATTTACCTGATCTTAAACAAGAGTTTAGTAATCTTCCTCATGATCGTGGAACTTTATCAATGGCAAGATCATCTGATCCAAATAGTGCGAATAGCCAATTCTTTATTTGTTTTAAACCAGCTCCTTTCCTTGACAAACAATATACTGTTTTTGGTAAAGTTATTGACGGGATGGAGTTTGTAGACAAAATAAAAAGAGGTGACGAAAAAAATAATGGATCAGTCACAGATCCTGATAAAATAATAAGTTTCAAATCTCAATAATACTTTAATTAAAATTGAAAAAATTTGAATTTGAAATTCTAAAAAAGTATAAATTTGCAAGACTAGGTTTAATAAAAACACATAGAGGCAATATTGATACTCCTGCCTTTATGCCAGTTGGTACACAGGCCACTGTAAAAGCTTGTACTATTGACGATATAAAAAAAACAGGCTCTCAAATTATTCTATCAAATACATATCATCTAATGATAAGACCAGGGATGGAAAGAGTACGTAATGCTGGTGGTCTTCATGAGTTTATGAATTGTGATCTTCCTATTCTTACTGATTCCGGAGGATTTCAGGTAATGTCATTATCTAGAATTAATAAAATTGATAAAGAAGAAGGAGCAATTTTCAATTCTCATGTTGATGGTAAAAAGTTTTATCTAAGTCCTGAAGAAAGTATAAAAATTCAATTAGGTCTGAATTCAGATATAGTGATGATAATGGATGAATGCCCAAAAAAAACTGATGATTATGAAATTATAAACAAATCAATGCATCTTTCTTTATACTGGGCTGAAAGATCAAAGAAGGCTTTTGGTAATAATCCTCATAAAGCTTTATTTGGAATCATTCAGGGAGGTTTATTTAAAGACTTAAGACTTAAATCATTAGGAGGTTTATCAAAGATTGGTTTTGATGGTTATGCTCTGGGAGGTTTGGCAGTGGGAGAAACTCAAAAGGAAATGTTTGATGTTTTGGATAATATTAAAGAATATATGCCTAATGATAAGCCACATTATTTAATGGGCGTAGGAACTCCTAGTGATATTTTGGGTGCTGTTAAAAGAGGAATTGATATGTTTGATTGTGTATTGCCAACTAGGTCAGGTCGAACCGGTCTAGCTTTTACATGGGAAGGAAGAGTAAATATCAAAAATAACAAATACCAAACTGATAACAGTCCCTTAGATCCAAATTGTACCAACCTTAATTTAAATAAATATTCTAAAAATTACTTAAATCATCTATTCAATACAAATGAGATTTTAGGCTCAATGTTGCTCACATTGCACAATATAAATTTCTATCAAGAGTTAATGAAGGCTATTAGACACAATATCAAAAATGACACATTTGATGAATTTCACGATAAATACATAGATAAATTGTAATTAGATTTGTTTTTCTACAAATTCGTATTTGAAATATTTAGATAATTCTATATATACAATTTTATTTAAGTAACATTTGTGGGCCCTTAGCTCAGTTGGTAGAGCAATTCCCTTTTAAGGAATGGGTCGATGGTTCGAGTCCATCAGGGCTCACCACATATTTTTTTTAAGATACTTTAATTGGTGGATACTTAATTATTATTTCATTAGTCCATTGATTTATCATTTTAATTCTATTGTCAGCAGATGGGTGCGTACTTAAAAATTCTGGTTGAGCTTTGCCTTTATTTTGCTCTTTCATTCTTTCCCATATTTTTCTAGTCTCTCGAATGTCATAACCAGAGAGAGATGAAAAAATCATTCCCAAATAATCAGCTTCACTCTCTTGTTTACGATTAAAAGGGTTCATAATTCCTATTTGTGATAATAAGCCAACTGTATTCATTCCTGTAACACGATTGACACTAGATAATTTTCCACCACTTAAAATATCTATAACTTGAGTTCCAGTATTTAACAAAACTCCTCTACTAGCCCTTTCGACGGAGTGTTTAGCAACCGCATGGGCAATTTCATGACCCATTACTGCAGCTAAACCATTAGTATTTTTTGTAACATCTAACATACCGCTATAAACAGCTATTTTACCACCTGGCATACACCATGCATTCTTAATTTTTTTATTATCAATTAGAATATATTCCCAATCAAAATATGTTGTTGGATCTGGTAAATTAGAATTTTCAAAATAAATTGATATAGCATCTTCCATTTTTGCACCGATTTCTTTTATTTCACTAAGAGATTTAGAATCTTTAATTAATTTTTCTTTTTCTTTTATTTTTTCATAAATTTGCGCAGCTTGCGCATTTAATTTAGCCTCGGGTATGAGCTTTAATTGCTTTCTCTCAGTGATTGGTGCTGTAGAGCAAGCGTTAATAACAAATCCACAACAACTACAACCTACATAAGTTAAAAATTTTCTTCTATCCATTTTAATAAGTCCTTGATAATATATAGATTATGAATCTTAATAATAAAATATTATTAATATTATTCATAATAGCAATAACTTTTGTAATATATTCAAGTTATAAATAATGGCAAAAATAAAGAAAAAAAAATCATTAAGCTTAGTTCTTAGAAACTATTTTATTACTGGTGTGGTGGTATTAATACCTATTGGTTTTACATTATATCTTAGTAAAATTTTAATAGGAGTTTCATCCAAAGTAATTCCACCTAATATAAACCCTAATAATTATCTGCCATTTGCAATTCCTGGAATTGAAATTATTATCTCGATAATTTTTATAACTATCGTAGGGGGTCTATCTTTATCTTTCTTAGGCAAACGAATTCTTAAACTCATCGATGATTTGTTTAAAAGAATTCCTGTTTTAAGAACTATTTACTCTGCAATAGTTCAAATGACAGAAACATTTTCTAATAAAGATGAAAATGGTAAAAAAAGTGTTGTTTTAATAGAATATCCTAGAAAAGGTGTTTGGGCTGTTGGTTTTGCAACTAAAGAAAACAAAGGTGAGATGGCAGAAAAAACAAATAAAAAATTAATCAATGTTTTTGTTCCTACAACACCAAATCCTACAAGTGGTTTTTTATTAATGTTCCCAATTGATGAAGTTATATATTTAAATATGACATTTGAGGAAGCATCTAAATTTATTGTTTCCGCCGGAACGTCTACAGGTAAAAATTAAGCAATATCATTTATTATATCAGCTCTATCATATAATTTAATTAATGGTTTGAATCTGCTAATATCTTCATTTTCATTTTCAATTCTTTTGATTTCTTTTTCAGCCAAAATAAAAAGATTATGATTATGTACTGGGTCCGCTAATTTAAAGTTTTTTATTCCACTCTGTTTGAAACCCAGAATGTCGCCAAAACCTCTTAATTTCATATCTTCTTCAGATATTTTAAATCCATCATTTGAATCTTTAAGTATATTAATTCTTTTTTTTGCATTATCACTTAAATTTGTCTTAAACAATAAAATGCAAGATGACTCTTTATTTCCTCTTCCCACTCTACCTCTGAGTTGATGTAATTGGGATAAACCAAATTTATTCGCATTTTCAATAATTATTACATTAGCATTAGGGAAATCTATACCAACTTCAATTATAGTGGTTGAAACTAAAATTTTAAAATCATTCTTTAAAAATCTGTTTAAGATAATTTCTTTTTCTTCAATAGTTGTTTTCCCGTGAAGTAAGAAAACTTGTTCAGGAAATAATCTACGTAGGAATTCAGATTTTTTAACCGCTGAAGTATGATCAATTTTTTTGGACTCATCAATTAAGGGACATACCCAGAATATTTGGTTACCTAATTGAATTTCTTTTTTTACAAATTTTATTACATCATCAATTTTATTTTCAAGTTTACTATATGTTTTAATAGGTTTACGAATATTTGGTTTTTCGCGAATAATTGAAAGATCCATATCGCCATATATTGTCATAGTTAAAGTACGTGGTATTGGTGTTGCGGTCATTAAAAGAACATCACAATCCTTTCCAGCCTTATCAGATAATTTTTTTCTTTGACTTACACCAAACTTATGTTGTTCATCAATGATTATTAGTCCAAGTTTTTTAAATTTAACCTTTTTTTGAAAAAGAGCGTGAGTTCCAAAAACAATATCAATTTGTTTGTCTGATATTCTTTTTAAAATATTCTTTTTATCTTTATATGAAGATTTGCCAGAGAGTAATTCTATATTTATGTTTTTAGGAAATATCTTTTTAGCTAATAAGAAGTGCTGTCTTGCCAATATTTCAGTAGGTGCCATCACTGCTACTTGAAAACCTGAGCTGATAGTATTAAAAGCAGATAACAAAGACACTATTGTTTTTCCACACCCTACATCGCCCTGAAGTAATCTGAACATTTTATTTTCGGAGCTTAAATCTTTATTTATTTCATTTAATGTTTTATTTTGATCATTTGTCAGCGAGAAATTAAGTTTAGACATAATTTCATCCTGTTTTTTGATGTTAAATTTTTTTTTTGTTTTCTTTAATTTTTTGATTTTTTTTCTTATCTCTGAATTTACTAAAAAAGTCGAGAAAATTTCATCAAATGCAAGTCTTTGATAAAAATTTTCTTTAAATTTTCCAATATTTTCTGGTTTATGTAATTTTTTAATTGAGTCATTCCAACTTATATTATTAAATTTTCTTAATATATTTTTTGAATGCCATTCATTGATTTGAGGTAAATTATTAATTATTTGCAAAATTATTTTATTATAAACCTTTTCACTAATTCCCTCAGTTAATGAATAACTATTGTGTTTTTGCCTAATTATAGAAGAGTCCTCTGAGACATATTTGGGATTAGTTAGCTGATATTTATTTCTAAAATATTTGATTTTGCCACTTATAGTAACTTCTTTTCCTATGGGTAAAATTTTCTTTATGTAACCTTCATAGCTATTAAAAAAAACACAATCTATCTCTCCAGTTTCATCTTTACATAAAACGCGATTTGGCAAGTTTCTAATTCTTGGAAATGAATATTTGATAGGTATTATTGTTATTGTTTGTACTTCATCTAATCTTAAATCAATTATTTTAGACGATAAGCTCCTATCAGTGTAAGATTTAGGTAATTTCCACAATAAATCAAAAACATTATTTATTTTTTTTTTTTTAAGTAAATTTGAGGTTTTAATCCCGACACCTTTAAGTGAGCTAAGGTCAGATAATAAGTATTCATAACTTCTTTTAATATCCATAAACTGATATTATATTCTTATTATGACTGCTGATATAGAACAAATAAAAAAAAAGATTATTTATCGATCAAATTATCGCGGCACAAAAGAAATGGATAAACTTTTAGGAGCTTTCACAAGTAAGTACTTAGATGAATTAGAAGGTGATGATTTAAATCAATTAATTAAACTTATAGAAATTGATGATAACAATCTTTACAATTTTTATAATGGCTTAAATACAGATATAAAATTTGAAGATAATAAGATCAATAATTTATTTAAAAATTTTAAATATTAGTAGTTCAAATGGCGGAGAGACTGGGATTCGAACCCAGGAAAGAGTTGCCCCTTTGCCGGTTTTCAAGACCGGTGCTTTCAACCGCTCAGCCATCTCTCCGTTTGGATGGTTTTATAAGTATAATCTTAAATATCAACTAAAAAACAAAGGTATATTTTTATGTATTTGAGTAATTAGTATTAATCTTTCATGTAAAAATGTTTAATCATTTGGTAAAGTTAGAAACTTTAAATCATCTTTTATAATGAAATACGATTTTTTAAAAACCTTTAACGTAGTATTAATATTTATAGCACTTTACATTTCACTTATCGTTGGTTTTTTTTTTGATGAAAACCTTAACCTTGGAGCAAAACCTGATTGGTATTTTGGTGATATACCAGTATTAGAATCTTTATCTGTAGATTTAAAAAAAACGCTTATAAACTATGATGTTTATAGTCATCGACATTCGCCAGTATATTTAATTTTTTTAAGTTTTTTGAAAAATATTGGTTTAGATTTTGACTTAATCAGATTTATACATCTTAATATATCTATTCTTCTAATTTATTTTTTTTACAAATGTTTACTATTAAAATTTGATAATATTGAAAAAAATATTCTTTTAATTTTTTCATTTTCAATTCTTTTATCACCAACATTTAGATCTTTGGCAATATGGCCGGATACAAGAATAATTGGATTATTATTTTTTGTAATTTCAATATTAGAATTTTTGAAATATTTAAAACATAAGAAAAAAATATATATATGGAAAAACACAATTTTTTTAATTTGCTCTTCATACATAAGTCCTAATTTTTCACTTTTTATAATTTTTTTTGGATATCACTATATAAAAGAAAGTAATTTTAGAGATTTATTTTTTTTATATCTTTTTTGTTTGTTAAGTTCTTTACCAGTTTTTTATTATATAATTATATTAGATGTAAATTTTTTTATGGTAAACACGCCAGGTGAAATCGCTGGTGAAAATATAAGCCTAAGCTTAAATATTTCAGACAAAATTTTAATCATAAGTAGTATTATATTATTCCACTTAATCCCTTTTCTTTTGAATAAAGATTTTTTATATAAAACAATCGAAAGTCTAAAAAAAGATCTTTTAATTGTTGGTGTT
Organism: uncultured Pelagibacteraceae bacterium; assembly: GCA_902514945.1. Classification (GTDB taxonomy): domain Bacteria; phylum Pseudomonadota; class Alphaproteobacteria; order Pelagibacterales; family Pelagibacteraceae; genus Pelagibacter. The sequence goes on from CABXSO010000002.1 coordinate 19,848, forward strand.
ATATTTACAATTCTTTTATATTTTTTTAACTATCAGATAAGTTATACAGGTGGTGGAATTTTCTTTCAAATTTCAAATCTTATTTTTAAAAATAATGCTTTATTTTATTTTATAAGTTTTGCATCATTAATCATAGTATATTCTTTTGTAAAAAATAATCTAAATAATTTTCTTATTTTCTTTCCTCTTATTTTTTCCAATATACAAAATACTATTTATCACAAATATTATGACCCACTTATTATGATACTTTTTTTTTCTATAATTATTATTCCTGATAGTTTGAAATTTTTTAATAAAAAAAAAAATATATTTATAATTTATATTTTTTATATTCTTTATATTTTCTTAAGAATAGTTAAAAACAATTTTTTTAGTATTTGAATTAATTAATGAACGACAAATTTAATAAAGGTTTAATTCTAACATCATTAGGTTCTTTTTGGTGGGGTTTTATTGGTGTTATTTATTTTGAAATGGTCTCATTTATTGGTCACATTGAACTTGTGGTTCATAGATGTTTGTGGACAGCTGTAATGTTGATAATTACCACAATTTTTTTAAAAAAATGGAAAATTTTTATAGAAATAATTTCTAACAAAAAAAAACTTGCATATCTTTTTTTATCTGGGCTATTAATTTTCATGAATTGGGCAATTTGGATTTACGCGGTAGCTACTAATAGAATTATAGATGCTAGTTTTGGATACTTTATAATGCCAATTATTAGTGTTTTATTGGGGTACATATTTTTTAAAGAAGAACTAAATAGAAATAGATTTTTTTCAATAATACTAGTTTTCATTTCAATTTTATTTATAATTTTTTTTAATTATCAAACACTTCCCTGGGTTGGTATAATAGTCGCTTTAAGTTGGGCTTTTTACAACCTTGTAAGAAAAAAAATTAATGTGGATACGGACATTGGCCTTTTAATAGAAAGTTTATACATTTTTCCTTTTGCATTAGTTGTGTTCTATTTAATAGTTACTAAAGGTTTTAATGATTTTAGTATTACTAATCCAAGTCTAAGCCTATTTCTTTTATTAGCAGGGCCAATGACTGTGATTCCTTTATTTTTGTATGTAAGAGGTGTCGAGTTAATAGGACTGGGCGCTACAGGCATGATATTTTATATAACACCTACTTTGCAGTTTATTTTAGGGTATTTTTTTTACAATGAGGATTTTTCTATAATAAAATTAGTTAGTTTTATTATCATTTGGATTGCTGTAATCATATATCTTAAAGATCTTTATGAAACTGGTTAATTTAACAATTTTATTATTATTGTTACTTTCACTGAATAGTGTTTCAGATGATAATATTGATTTTAAAAAATGGAAAAAGAATTTTAAAGTAGTTGCATTAAAAAAAGGTATTTCTGAAAAAACTTTTAATATAACAATGCAAAACGTTAAATTTTTACCTAAGGTAATTGAATATGATCGTTTTCAACCTGAATTTTATGAAGATACAAAAACCTATATTACAAAAAGAACATCTAATAAAAAACTAAAAAAAGGTTTAGATTTTTATAAAAACAACATCATTTTAATAAATATAGTTGAAAAAAAATTTGAAATAGAAAAGGAATTACTTTTATCCTTGATGGGTATTGAAACAAATTTTGGTACTTACGTAGGAAAAATGGATATTTTATCATCTCTTGCAACATTAAGTTATGATAAGAGAAGATCTGAATTTTTTACAAATGAACTTTTGACACTATTAAGATTGGTTGATAATAATAAAATTAATCACGAAACCCTTTATGGTTCATGGGCAGGTGCTTTTGGTTTTTTTCAATTCATGCCATCTACAATCAAAAATTATGCATTTGATTATAATAAGGATAGATATATTGATTTAAAAAATTCTGAAGACGCTTATGCATCAGCAGCAAATTATCTAAATAAGATTGGTTGGAAAAAAAATGGCCTCTGTTTCAAAAAAGTTGAATTAAATGAAGATGTTCCTTCCCAGCTATTAAATGTTTCTGCAAAAAAAATTCATAGCAAAAAAATGATAAAAAAATACAAAAAATATATCAAAAACTATTCAGATCTTAATATAAAAGATGAAAATCAGAAAGTTGCAATTGTAACCCCTGATAAAGATATTATTCCTAACGCACTAACTTTAAGTCCTGCATATGTAGTCTTTGATAACTATGAAATTATTCTTAAATGGAACAGATCTTTAAGATTTGCACTTGCAGTATGTACTTTAAAAGATAAATTTAGAAATGAAATTTGATAAATTAATAATTTTAAGCGTTTTACTTTTATTACTTGGCTGTGATCAATATTCCAATAATCAATCTAAAATAAAAAGTTTTGTATTAGAAAATAAATATAAAAATAGTGGCTTTTCATTAGTTTATAATGACAAATTAAAGATAAAGAAAATTGACCAAAGATCACTAACTATATTTCACAGAACTCTAAAAAAAAAATCATATGTTAAAATAACCAATCCTGTAAATGGGAAGTCATTAATTGCAGAGGTTAAATCTAATAGAGTAGAGTTTTCACCATTTTATAATTCTATAATTACAGAGAGAATAGCTAACGATTTGGAATTAAACCTTGTAGAGCCATATGTAAGTATCATTTTAATATCAAGAAATTCAACATTTATTGCGAAAAAATCTAAAACATTTGATGAAGAAAAAAAAGTCGCAGAAAAGGCTCCTATAGATGGTATTAAGATAAGTAACTTGAATGTAGATGAAAAAAACAAAAAGAAGTCAAAAAAAAATCAAAAATTTTCTTATTCAATAAAAATAGCTGATTTTTATTACAAAAAAATCTGCTCAAAATATGATAAAAAAAATTAAAAAAGAAGTTCAATTTACCAACTTTAAAATTATTCAAATATCTAAAACAAATTATAGGTTAATATTAGGTCCTTTTAATGATATAAAATCTTTAAAAGATACTTTTGAAAAAATCAATTCTTTATATTTTGAAAATTTGGAAATACTAAAAAAATGTTTAAAAAACTTATTTTTGTAATTTTACTAAATCTCGTATCTTTTTTTACTGTAAATGCAAATATTGATATAAAAGCTAGAACTGTAATTCTTCAGGATTTTTTATCTGAAGAAATTTTATATGAAAAGGATGCTGATGAATCTATTTATCCAGCATCAATGACTAAAATCATGACATCAATAATTGCTTTCGATTTAATAAAGTCTGGTGACCTATCTTTAGATGATAAATTTATTATTTCTGAGAGAGCTTGGAGGTTATCAACTGCTGGATATTCTTCCATGTTTATTATGGTTGGTGATGAAGTTTCGGTTGAGGATTTGTTGTTAGGAATAATAATTGCATCTGGAAATGATGCTTGCGTAGCTATAGCTGAAGGCATAGCTGGCACAGAGGAAGAGTTTGCAATTTTGATGACTTCTAAAGCTAAAGAATTAGGAATGGAAAATACTAATTTGCGAATTCATCTGGGATCAATGATCCTGATAATTATTCTACAGTTAGAGATATTTTAAAAATGTCAAATTACTTAATAAAGGAACACCCAAAATACTACGAATGGTTTGCAGAAAAAGAATTTACATGGGATAGAACTGGTGGAGATCCTATAACACAAGGTAATAGAAATCCACTTTTATACAAAAATATAGGAGCTGATGGTATTAAAACTGGTTATTTGGCAGTTGAAAAATATTCTTTAGCATCATCTATATTTAGGAAGGGAAGAAGGTTAATTGCTGTTGGTAGTGGATTTGAAACTAAAAGTTCAAGATCAAGAGAAAGTTCAAAATTACTTACTTATGGTCTTACGAATTTTGATTTAGTTGAAATTAACAAATCAAAAGAACCTATTGATCAAATAGAAGTATGGTTAGGTAAACAAGGTTATGTTGATGTACACATTGACACAGACATATATAAAACAATAAAAAAAGCAAAAAAAAAATTATTAAAAATATCTATTAAGTATGATGGCCCAATTGAAGCACCTGTTAAAAAAAATCAAAAAGTAGGAATTTTTAAGGTTGTTTATGATCAGGAATTAATCGGTGAATATGATTTATTGGCCTCAAATGATGTACAAAAAGTTAATATTTTCTCTAGATTAATTAAATCATTGAATTATTTGATTTGGGGTGATGTCTAATAAACCTGTCATTGTTTTTGAGGGTATAGAGGGAAGTGGTAAAAGTCATCATATAAGCATTGTCTCAAAATATTTAAAAAGAAAAAAAATTTCATTTTTGAAAATAAGAGAACCTGGCGGAAGTATTAATTCAGAGAAAATTAGAAAATTAATTCTTAACAAAAAATCAAATTTTAATCCTAACACAGATTTATTACTTTATTTAGCCGCGAGAAGTGAGAACATTAATTTACTTAAAAAATTTTATAAAAAAAAAATAATTTTAATCGATAGATTTATTGACTCAACTATTGCTTATCAACATTACGGTTTAGGTGTAAACATTGATCTAATAAAAATGATTAACAAGCACATTTTATCGGGTTTTAAAATAAATTTTACTTTTCTAAATATCGTTAGTCATAAAAATATGCTCAAAAGACTAAAATCAAGAAAATTATTAAATAGATACGATAATTTTAATAAAAACTTTTATAATAAAGTACAAAATGGTTTTTTAAAATTATCTAAATTAAATAAAACTAAATATAAAGTTATCAATTCGAATTTAGATATTAAATTAAACGAAAATTTGATAATTGATAAAGTAAAAAAAATAATTAAATGAATTTAAAGCCAATTTATCAAACTAAACTTTATGGACTAGATAATTTTTTTTTAGATTTTGTAAGATTGTATCAAAATAAAACGCTTCCAAATAAAATTTTGTTAAGTGGTGATAAAGGATTAGGTAAGTCAACTTTAGCTTATCATTTAATTAATTATGCATTATCTAAAGATGAAAAATTTAATTACGATATTAAAAAATTTGAAATTAATCCAGAAAATAAATCTTATAAGCTAACAATTAATGGGTCAAATCCAAACGTAAATTTAATTGACACTTTATTTGAAAAAAAAACTATCGATATAGATCAAATTAGGGATTTAATTTCTAAATTAAATAAATCCTCATTTAACAACAATGATAGATTTGTAATTATAGATAATATTGAAAATTTAAATGTAAATTCAATTAATGCACTTCTAAAGATTTTGGAAGAACCACCTCCTCAAACTTTTTTTATCTTAATTAACAATGATAGATTTATTATGCCAACATTAAAATCAAGATGTATAAATTATAAAGTTTTTTTAAATTATAATAATGTAATAAATGTTACAAATAAATTACTAGGTGATGATGTTTTAAATCATTTAAATAAAGATTTATTGAATTATTATTTAACTCCTGGAAAAATATATAGTTTGATTAATTTTTTTGAATCAAATAGCTATGATTTAAAAAGATATAATCTTAAAGATCTTTTAAAATTGATTATAAAAGAGAGTTTATACAAGAAAAATTTAGTTATTAAAAATATTGTATTTGAATGTGTTGAATTATTTTTTAGAAAAAATATTAATAACATCAAGATAAATCCATTTGACGCTTATAACTATTTTATTAAAAAGATTAATGATACTAAAAAATTTAACTTAGACGAAGAATCTTTATTTATGGAATTTGAATATAAAATTTTAAATGGATAAAAGTTTTTATATTACAACACCGATTTACTATCCTTCTGGGAGACCGCATATGGGACATGCCTATTCGAGTATTATTGCTGACTTTTTTGCAAGATTTAAATCAATCGATGGTTATAATGTCCATTTTTTGACTGGTACGGATGAGCATGGTTTGAAAATACAAAGATCTGCTGAAAAAGCAGGGCAGGAGCCTAAGGAATTCTGTGATAAAATTAGTCAAACATTTAAAGATCTCTCAAAAACATTAAATTTATCTAATACTGATTTTATAAGAACCACTGAAGATAGACATAAAAAAACAGTTCAACATCTCTGGTCTCTTCTTGAAAAAAACGACGATATCTATTTGTCAAATTATTCTGGGTGGTATTCAGTTTCAGATGAGGCTTTTTATAACGAAGATGAAATAGAAGAACTTGAGGGAAAAAAAATTGCAAAACTATCAAAGTCCACAGTAGAATGGATAGAGGAGGAGTCCTATTTTTTTAGGCTTTCGAAATGGCAAAAACCTTTATTAGAATTTTATGAAAATAACCCAGACTTTATTTTACCTGAGTCAAGGAAAAATGAGGTAATTAGTTTTGTAAAAAGTGGTCTTAAAGATCTGTCTGTAAGTCGAAAAACTTTTACTTGGGGGATATCAGTACCAAATAACGATAAGCATATTATTTACGTATGGCTCGACGCATTAACAAATTATTTAAGTGCATTAAATTATCCAGATACAAATAATGAGCTTTTCAAGAAATTTTGGCCAGCTTCAATTCATTTAATTGGCAAAGACATTTTGAGATTTCATGCTATTTATTGGCCTGCATTTCTTTTAGCTGCTAAAATTGAATTACCAAAAAAAGTTTATGGTCATGGATGGATATTATCTAATGAAGAAAAAATGTCAAAATCCAAGGGAAACATATTAGATCCTTTAAAAATTATAGAGGAATATGGCTTGGACCCTCTAAGATACTATTTGATTAAAGAGGTTTCATTTGGAAACGATGGTAATATTTCTCAAGACAGACTAGAAGATTGTATAAATAGCGATCTGGCAAATAATTATGGTAACTTATGTCAAAGAGTTATTGCTTTCGTGATAAAAAATTGTGATGGAAAGATACCTTTAAAAATTGACTTCCAGCCAGATGATTTAAAAATATTAAATAGATATCAAGAAAACTTAGACACTATTAGATCTAAAATTAATGAACAAAATATAAATTTTTATATTGATTTTATTGTCAATTCTCTATTTGAGGCAAACAAATATTTTAATGATCAAGAACCTTGGAAAAAAAAGAGTGATTTAGTTAGATTAAATACTATTGTATACACAACTTTAGAAATAGTCAGAAAAATAACCTTTTTGCTTTATCCAATAATCCCTGAAACATCATTGAAAGCATTAAAAATTTTTAATTTGTCAGAAAAGGACATCAAATTTAAAACTATTTCAAATAATGAATTTATTATTAAAGGCAATATGATAAATAAGATTGATATATTGATTAAAAAAATAGAAAAAAAAAATGATTGACTCACATTGCCATCTTGATCATGAACCATTACTTAGTGATCTTTCAAATATTCTTAAAAGATCTAAAGATATTGGTATTAAAAAGCTATTAACTATATCCACATCTTTCGAAAGTTTTTCTAAAGTTAAAGATATAGTAAATGAAGATGAGATTATATATGGAACAGTAGGTATTCATCCACATGAAAGTAATACTAATACAATAACTAAAAATGAAATAATTAAAAGTCTTAAAGAGAACCCAAAAATTATTGGAGTTGGAGAAACAGGTCTAGATTATTATTACAATAACAGCGATAAGGAAAAACAAATAACTAGTTTTAAAACTCATATTGAAGCGGCAATAGAATGTGATGTACCTATTATTGTGCATTCAAGGAATGCCGAGGATGATACCTTTGAAATACTTAATGAATATAAAGGACATAACACAAAGATTTTGATGCATTGTTTTACTGGATCAAAAAAATTTTCAGAAAAACTCCTTACATTAAATTCTTATTTTTCTGCAAGTGGAATTATCACTTTTAAAAACTCAACTGATCTTCAGGAAACTTTTAGATCTCTACCAATGGATAAAGTTTTAATAGAGACTGATAGTCCTTATTTGGCACCAGTTCCAAATAGAGGAAAAAAAAATGAACCCTCTTTTATTGATTTTACAGCTCATAAACTCTCCGAGATAAAAAAAATTTCCAAGCTTGAACTCATAAATAAGACTACAGAAAATTTTAACAGATTATTTTTTCAATAATATTTTATGAAATTCATAATTCTAGGCTGTGGAAGTTCAATGGGTGTGCCAAGACCAGATGGTTTTTTTGGTAATTGTGATCCTAACAATAAAAAAAATTACAGAACAAGATGTTCAGCTTTGATTAATACTAAAGATGAAAATATTCTTATAGATACTTCTCCCGATCTACGACAGCAACTTTTAAGGCATAAAATTAAAAAAATTAATAAAGTACTATTTTCTCACATGCATGGTGATCAAACTCATGGAATTAATGATTTGAGATCTTTTTATATTAATAGCAGAAAACAACTTGATGTTTATGCAGATAAATTTACTTCAAAATATCTTAAATCTACGTTTTCTTATATTTTTAAAAGCAATTCAAAAGAATACCCTGCGACTCTTAAACTACATAAGTTGCCTAAACATATAATTACCAAAAATAATAAAAAAAAAATTCGTATCCAATCAATTATGGTTGATCATGGAAATGTTAAATCAAATTGTTTTATAATTGATAAAAAACTAGCTTACATAAGTGATGTAAACAAAATTTATAAAAAAGACTTTAAATATTTTAAAAACTTGAAATATTTGATAATAGATTGTTTATGGTATAATTTTCATCCATCACATTTTAATCTAGAAACTTCATTAGCTTTAATTAAAGATTTTAAACCAAAAAGAGCTATTCTTACAAATTTATCGCCAGTACTAGATTATAAAATCCTTAAAAAACTACTTCCTAAAAATGTTATTCCTGCACATGATGGTTTAACGGTAAAACTATAGAATATTTTCTATAGTTTTAATTAGCTTTTTTGACATTGGTTTAGTCATAGATGAAAATGTATCTTCTATCTTGCCTTCTTTATTAATTAAAATTTTGTAAAAATTCCACTTAGGAACAGCTGATTTACCGTGATTTTCTTTTGCCCATTTGAAGATTTCATGAGCATTTTCACCTTTAACCTCTGTTATAGCTGTCAATGGAAAGTTAATATTAAAATTTACTTCACAAAATTCTTTTACTTCTTCATTATTATTTTTTTCTTGATTAAATGAATTGGATGGAACTCCAAGTACAATCAAACCTTTTTCTTTATATAAGTCCCATAATTTCTGTAATTCATCATATTGTCTTGTGAAACCACAATAACTAGCTGTATTTACAACTAAAATAACTTTATTTTTGTAATCTTTGAAATCAATTGTCTCACCAGTTATATCTTTAATGCTGAAATCGTAAATTTTTTTCTCATAATTTGCAGTAGCTGAATTTTTAAAAAAAAACATAATTATAGTTAATAGAAATATTATTTTTCTCATTTGTTAGGTTTATTTGGTGTAAGTAATATCAAAAAATAACCAAATAAAGTGGATAATAAAGACCCAGTTAATACTCCAATTTTAACACCATCCATATATTGCATGGTTTCAGCGAATGCCAAATTTCCTACAAATAAACTCATTGTAAAACCAATCCCTGTGAGAACTCCCACACCATAAAAATTATACCAACTCGTATTACTGGGCATTTGAGCTATTTTTGTTTTTATTGCTACATATGAAAAAATAAATACACCTAATTGTTTACCTAGAAATAATCCTAACACAATACCCAGAGGTACTTTATCGAGTAATGATGCAAAAGATAAGCCTTCTAAGGAGACACCGGCGTTTGCAAAAGCAAATAAAGGCATTATCCCAAAAGCAACATAAGGACTTATTGCATGTTCAATTTTGATTAAAAGAGAAAAATCTTTTTCTTTTTTGCGGTGAGGTATTGTCATCGCTAGCAAAACACCAGCAATTGTTGCATGTATTCCAGAATTGTGAGTAAAATCCCAAAGGAAAATACCAATAATTAGATAAGGTAAAAATTTTTTAATATTAAATTTATTTATTACCAGTAATATCAAAAATGCTAACAGCATTAGACTTAGATATTTAATACTTAAGTCCCCGGAATAAAATAGGGCTATGATTACAATAGCACCCAAATCATCAATTATTGCTAGAGCTGTCAAAAAAACTTTTAATGATAAAGGTACCCTTTTTCCTAATAATGATAATACACCAAGTGAAAAAGCAATATCGGTAGCAGATGGTATTGCCCAGCCATTCATTGTTTCGCTATCCCCAAAATTGATAAACACGTAAAATAGTGCAGGAACTAACATTCCACCCACTGCTGCGATTATAGGCAGTAATGCCTGTTTTATATTAGAAAGTTCACCTTGTAAAAATTCTCTTTTAATTTCCAAAGTAACAAAAAAAAAGAATATTGCCATTAAAGCATCATTTATCCAATGAATAACTGATAATTTAAGTCCAAAGTTGTTAATACCAACGAATAAATATTGATTTAAAGTCGAAAAATATAATTCTGATAAACCTGAATTGCTTATTATTAATGCAATAACTGCCGCAAATAACAAAACTAATCCGCTAGCAGCTTCAAGTTTAAAAAACCAAATAAATGGTTTTGATAAATAACTAATCATTTTAATTTAGATCTTTAGCAAAAAGTATTAAATCTCTCAAGGTTTCAAATAAATTATATAATATAAGTTCTAAATCAGGAAAAATATTACTTAAAGGACCCTTAAATGTATCTAATAAAATTATAATTGCCATAAAAGTTATTATAGAGACAATTATATAACTTAAAAATTTTCCAAAAGTAAAATTATTTTTTGGTTTGTATTTTACTAACTCTGATCTTGGTTTTATAGGGACATCAGATAGTGATTTATCTGTATTCTCATCTTTGTATAAAATCTTTTTTTGTTTAACAGGCTTATTAATTAAAGGTTCTATTGGATTATTGTCATTTTTATTAAAGAACCACGTTTGATCACATGATCCACATTTCAATAATCTACCTTTATCTGGAATTAATTTTTCATCTACTTCGAATTTTTTTTCACAACATGGACAAATTATAATCATTAGCTTTATATAACAGATTCTGATTAAAAATCCCTTGTTTTACACATCTTTATACATTGAAAAAATAAATAACTACTGTATTAGTACTTCATTCGGAGTGTAGCGCAGCCTGGTAGCGCATCTGGTTTGGGACCAGAGGGTCGCAGGTTCAAATCCTGCCACTCCGACCATTTATGAAAAAAAAAGCAAAAATTTACAAACCCAATAAAACTGCCATGCAATCAGGACTAGGTAAAACAGATAAATGGATATTGGAATTTGAGACTGATAACCCAACAAAAAACCCACTAATGGGTTGGGAAAGTTCTGCTGATACTTATTCAGAATTAAAACTAGAGTTTTCAACTAAAGAATTAGCAGTGACTTATGCAAAAAAAAAGAAAATTAATTTTGAATTGATAGAACCAAAAAAAAGAAAGATCGTTAAAAAATCGTATGCGGATAATTTTCTAAATTAAAATTATGTTTAAATTTTTTACAGATAAAAGATGGCATTTGTGGAGTATTGGAGGAACAATTCTTATTTTAGCTGCTACATGGTATCAAGTTCAATTAGATGTTAGAATAAATGAATGGTTTGGTGAGTTTTATGATACCTTACAAAAAGCTCTAGCCGAACCCGGAGCGGTAACAGAAAAAGAATTTATTGCTTATCTATTCACTTTTGCCAAAATTGCAGCTGTATATATATTGGTTGTAATTTTAAGTGACTATTTTACTAGTCACTGGACTTTTAGATGGAGGACAGCAATGGCTGATTTTTACCATGATAAATGGGATTTTGCTTCATCAATTGAAGGAGCTTCCCAAAGAGTTCAAGAAGATACACTTAAATTTGCAAGAATAATGGAAGGTTTAGGTGCTGAATTACTAAGAAGTGTTATGACACTAATTGCCTTTACTCCAATCTTATGGGGTTTATCTAAAAGTATAACAGTACTTCCATGGATTGGAGAGGTTGATCATGCATTAGTTTGGGTTGCAATAATATCTGCATTAGGAGGCACATTTATACTTGCATCAGTAGGAATCAAATTGCCCGGTATTGAATATGATATTCAAAAAGAAGAGGCAGCTTATAGAAAAGAGCTAGTGCTTGGAGAAGATTTCAAAGAAAATGCACAACCAGCTAAGATTGAGAATTTATATGGTGGAGTAAGAAAAATTCATTACAAAATGTATTTTCATTATTTATATTTTAATGCTGTTAAATGGAGTTATTTACAAGGAATGGTCATTGTCCCTTATTTGGCTTTAGCGCCAACAATAGTAACAGGAGCAATTACACTAGGTTTTGTTCAGCAAATTATCAGGGCTTTTGGAAGAGTAGAAACTTCATTACAATATCTTGTTAGAAGTTGGCCAATAATAGTTGAATTAATTTCCGTGTGGAAAAGATTAACTGAGTTTGAAAATAAACTTAAAATAAATACTGAGGAAAAATCAACAGAAAAAATCTAGTGGCTTTAAAAAAAGACTTTATTAATGATATCATAACCGTAACCTCTAAAGCAGCTATATCATGCCATGAGTTTATAGGAAAAAATGATAAAATAAATGCTGATAAAGCTGCAACAGACTCAATGAGGAATGAAATTAATAAACTTAAGATAAATGGTGAGGTTGTGATAGGCGAGGGTGAACTAGATGAAGCTCCAATGTTGTTTATTGGTGAAAAATTGGGTGTAGGTGGCAATTTAGATATCGACATTGCAGTTGACCCACTTGAAGGTACAAATTTTGTTGCTAAAAACTTACCTGGAGGACTTTCGGTAATAGCTGTTGCAGAGAAGGGGAATCTATTTAATGCACCAGAGACTTATATGGATAAAATAGCAGTCTCTAATAAGGTACCCATAGAAGCAACAGATTTAGATTTTCCATTAGAAAAAAATATAGGTAATATAGCTGAATCATTAAATAAGAGTGTTAATGATATAACTGTTTGTCTTTTAGATCGACCTAGACATAAGGAAATAATTAATAAATTAAAACAAATGAATGTAAAAATGAGATTAATTTCAGATGGTGATATCTCTGGTGCCTTAATGGTAACGGATAAGAAGTATAATGTAGATATTTTTTTAGGAGTTGGTGGAGGTCCTGAGGGTGTTTTAGCTGCTTCGGCAATCGACGCATATGGGTGTAAATTTCAAGGAAGGTTTATTTTTGATAATGATAAAGATATCCTAAGAGCAAAACAAATGGGTATTAAAGATTTAAAAAAGAAATATAATCTAAATGAAATCATAAAAGGGGACTCAATTTTTTGCGCAACTGGAATCACTTCTGGAGATTTAGTTAAAGGGGTTCAAATGAGAGACGATAAGTTAATCACTGAGACCTTAGTTACTCACAAAAACTCAAATATGTGTAAAATTGTAATACGAGAAGACACTATAAAAACTTGATAAATATTATTTTATACAATAAAAGATCCAAGTTTGGTCCCTTCGTCTATCGGTTAGGACACGTGGTTTTCATCCTCGAAAGAGGGGTTCGATTCCCCTAGGGACCGCCAAAAGAATGCCTCATTATGTATATATGCTTAAAAGCATATCCCATTCAAAAACCAAAACATACGTTGGATATAGTGTTAATTATAAAAATAGACTAGTTAAACATAATTTAGGTCTGGGAGCCAAGTCTACAAAAGGTTATCAATGGATATTAATTTATAAAAAGCTTTTTAAATCTAAATCAAAAGCACTTAAATTTGAATATGAGCTTAAAAAAAATAGAAAAATACGGTTAACTATATTACAAGAATATAATGAGCAAAGATCTTAAAATTGCTACTATATTACCTTATAAAGAAAATTACACATTTAACAAAGCTCAAGCTGCCGCAATATGGGTATGTGATTTTTTTAAATTTTCAAAGTTTAAAAATAAAAATTATATTTTTGGAAATACAAAAGGAAAAGATTATCTAACAAAAAATTATGTTAATATTAATATTAATAATCTTAAATCAAAATTTTCAAGTTCCACACACGAGTATTGTAAAAATTTCATAAAAAGAACAGAAAACGTATATTTTGATATTATAGAAATACATAATAGACCTCTAGTTTTTAATATCTTAAAAAAGGAAATAAATACGAAATACATTGTGTACTTTCATAATGATCCGCTATCAATGAATGGATCAAAAACTATTAATGAAAGATTAAGACTATTAGATGAAATTGATAAAATTATTTTTGTGAGCAAATGGGTGCAAAACCGATTTTTCTTAAATCTAGATAAGAAACTAATTAACAAAACAGAAGTAGTTTATCCCAGTATCCATAAAGAAAAAAAGATTTTTAAAAAAGAAAAAAAAATTACTTTTGTAGGAAAATTAAATCAATCCAAAGGTTACGATATTTATAAGGATGCAGTAATTAAAATTTTAGATGAGTTCAATAACTGGAAAGCCTACTCCATAGGTGATGAAAGCAGAAGTAGACCAATGATAAATCATAAAAATCATATAGAATTAGGTTTTTTAAAACATAAAAAAGTTTTAGAATTTTTGAATAAATCAGAAATAGCAGTAGTTCCATCTAGATGGGAAGAGCCATTTGGTAGAACAGCGTTAGAATCCTCATCGCGGGCATGCGCAACTATTATTTCAAATAAGGGTGGCCTACCAGAAACCACTGATTATTGCGTTACATTAAAAAAATTAAACTCACATGAATTATATTTACAAATCAAAAAATTAATCAAGAATGAAAAATTTAGAAAAAAGATTCAATACGATGGTTTTAAAAAAGTTAAACATCTTATTAAAGAAAACTCAAAGTTTATAGACAAAATACGAGAAAACTGTGCGCAAAAATTTAATCTAAACTTTATTAGAAATAAATTAAGAATTATAAATATTTACAATACAGGACAAAAACTTAATCATAGATTATACAATATTTCCCTTGGTAAAAAATTCACCAATGGATTTATAAGAAATGGTCATGATGTATTAGAAATTAGTGATAGAGATTTTATTAGACAAAATAGAACCTTTTCTTTAAAAAATAGCTCATCAAAATTTCAAGATTTCTTAACAGAAACTTTTAAAAATTATAATCCTGATTTACTTTTTTTTGGTCATACAAAAAATATTGATTTAGAAACAATTGATTTATTTAGAGCAATAAATAATAACATTATAATTTCTCAATGGAATGAGGATCCTATTATGCCAAGTTTAGATTATTCAAAGACAAATATTAGAAATATATCTTATTATGCTAACTTAGTAGACCATAACTTTATTACAACCGATCCAAGTGTATTTATAAAACAAAATCCAAAAGTTAAAAATTTACATTTTTTCTTTGTTCCTGTTGATAGAAATATTGAGTGTTTTGATGTTTATAAATTAAATCCCACAAGAGATATTTTTTACGCTATGAGTCATGGTGTAAATAGAGCCAAGCTTAAAAAAGGTAAAACAGATAGTAGAATTAATTTTTTAAATAATTTAATCAAAAGAATTGACGACATCAATTATGATTTTTATGGTTTTGCTAATAAAGAACCCATATGGGGTGACAATTTTTATAAAGCTTTAGTAAATTCTAAAATGGGACTAAATCTAAGCAGGGGATTACCTACAAAATACTATTCTAGCAACAGAATTGCTTCTTTAATGGGTAATGGGCTTTTAACATTTATTGATAAAAAAACACAAATGTGTGATTTTTTTAATAATAATGAAATCATTTTTTATAATGACATAAATGATTTATCTGAAAAAATTAAATTTTATAAAAAAAATGAAAAATCTAGAATAAAAATTGCCAGAAATGGTAAGAAAAAATATTTCAAACTTTTTAATGAATTAAAAACCACAAAGTATATAATTGACAAATCCTTGGGCAATAAGACGAATTTATATTGATGAAATTATCAATATTAATACCAACATTTAATAATTTACCTTATTTAAAATTTTTTCTAAATTCTATAAACAATAATTCCACATTTCATCACGAAGTAATAATTCACGTTAATGATGGTTCTGATGGCACCTTAGAATATGTTACAAACAAAAATCTAAAATTTACTCATAGTAAAGAAAATATAGGTTTATGTAGTTCGTTAAATAATGCCTATAAATTGAGTACCTCGGATTTCATATTATATGCTCATGATGATATGTACTTCTGTAAAAATTGGGACAAATACCTTATAGATGAAATAAAAAAACAAAGAAACAATTTTTTCTATTTGTCTGGTACAAACGTTTCCACAAGATTTGGTTTAATAAATTATGATTGTGGAAGAGACATTGATAATTTTGATGAAAATAAATTTTTGAAATTTTGTACTGATGATACAACCCCTGATTTACAAAGTTCACATTGGGCCCCTCATCTAATTCATAGAGAGTTATGGAATAAAATTGAGGGTTTTAGTGAAGAATTTAATCCCGGTGATGGATCTGATCCTGATTTCTGTATGAAATTATGGCTCAATAATGTAAGAGTTTTTAAGGGTATATCTAAATTTAAAGTTTACCATTTTAACTCACTAACAACTAGAAATAATAAAATAAAATTAAATAATGGAACCAAAACTTTTTTGCTAAAGTACGGATTTAATCCAAGATTTTTTAGAAAATATTATTTAAAAGGTAACAATTCAATAATACCTTATAATGGTTCTCTAGATGATCCAAAATTAAATTTTTTAATGTTGTTTGATTTGCTAATCAATAAAGTTAAGTATATTTTTAATAAAATTAAATCTTAATTTTATTTAACGCATTATTTTTAAATAGATTTGCCTCTTTTATATATCTTCTAACCATCTGGGTTGTTTTGTGACCTGTCATCGCCATTATGCTACGTTCATCAGCTCCAGATTCGGCAGCAACAGTTGCAAAACCTGATCTCAAACTATGACCAGCAAAATTTTTATTTTCGATACCTGCTAAGTTCAAATATTCTTTGATCAGCAAAACTACAGATTGATCAGTTAATCTTTTGTCAGTGAACGATAAACCTTTAGAAAATCTTCTAAAAATTGGTCCAGATTTAATTTTAGAAATTTCTAACCATTTTTTAAGATTGACAATTGGACAATAAGTTTCATTAGTGAAGTAGGGTAGTCCTTTAATCATCCCTTCGCCGTATTGATCTGTTTTTGATTTTTTAATGGTAATTTTGAGCCCCTCAGGTATAAATTCTAAATCATCATAATCAATTGAAATAAGCTCAGTTCGTCTAAATCCACCTCCAAAGCCGACTAAGATTATTGACTTATCTCTAAATTTCTTAATATCACCAATTTTTTGTTCATTTATTACATTAATTATTGATTTTAAATGATTGATTAATAGAGGTTTTTTACCTTTCTGAATACTTCCTTTCACCCTTCTTATTCCCATTAAGTTTTCAACAATGATTGGATGTTTTGTATCTAAATAATGCCCTTTAAGTTTATGAACCATGCTAATTGATACTAACCGTCTTCTTAAAGTGCTAATTTTGGAATTTTTAGAAAGATTTGTAAGGTATAAAGAAACTATTTTAGGCTCAGAAGGTAAAGAATTTAAATTATGTCTAGAACAAAAAGCTGCAAAATCTTTGAAGTCTGATTTATATGCTCTTAAAGTATTATTTGCCTTTGAGTTTTTAAGATTATTAATAGTTGCCTCATGAAGCAATTTTAGGTCTGTTGTAAGTTCATTCATATAATTACTATTGATAACAATTAATTATCATTAGTAATATATTAAGTGATTTATAATGTCAATAGTTTAAATTATAAATTTATGGGTTCAATTGATGGTGAGATTCCAGCTGTGTGGTTTTTGATAAGCTCAATTGGTTTTATTATTTTGAGTTTCATTCAATATAGAAATACTGGTAAGAGTATTAATACAATTTTTTTAAGCATAATGGCCATTTTGTTTTTATTTAGCTATTTTATATTGCTTTTTAAAACCTGATTTATCCCCATTATTCACAAGGAAATGAGAAAAATAATAGAATCACCTAAAAAGTGATACATTTAAAATCAGTATTTGTTAAATTAATTATGAATTAAGGGGCAACTCTTAACTGGCCGGTTGGAGAAAAGCCGAGAGGTACAATTCCAGGGGGCAGAAAGCTTCACAAAGCATCGCTGAACATGTGGAGCGGGAGGCATGGCGGTAGCGCATCAACGACGTGCCAAAACAACTGTTCTTTGCACCCTCAAAAGTGCAAGGAAACAGGGGTTTTTCACTAATGATACTCAAAGGAACTAAATTTCAGTTAAAAGTTTGGAAATATCTTAAAACCATCCCCAAAGGTGAGGTAAAAACCTACAAACAAGTAGCTATTAGCATAAAAAGCCCTAAATCAGCCCGTGCTGTCGCTAATGCTTGCGCTAAAAACCCATATGCCCCGAAAATACCCTGTCATAGAGTGATTAGATCAGATGGAGCTCTTGGAGGATACTCTGGAAGAGGTGGAATGAAGCAAAAGCTTAAATTACTTAGATCTGAAAAAACAGCAATTTAGCCTTATTTTAAGGATTTTTTATGTTAAAAAACTCAGGAAAATCAACGTTTTTTGATCTTTTTAATTAATTTGATATAGAATAGTATAATTCACCCTTTAGTTGTACCATATATAAGCCTAAGCTTAAAAGAGACCCCTATTTGGACGTTTAAATGCTATATTCAATTAGTGCATCGCTCTAATACCTAACTATATCAACACTTTTAGACTACCCAAAATATTCATGATTTTCTTTTTCCTTATGCTCAAAAAGTCCCGATTTTAAACGATAATCTAATTTTTTTTTGATTTAGCTCAAAATTTAAGCACTTAAACTAAAGTCAAGTATGTTATATATTTATAATATCCATTTCTATCATATTTTTTGTTAAATATAAAATTTAATAAAAATATAATAATTACAATAGTTTACAATGTATAATTAATGTAATACTTTATATATTAGTAAATAAATAATACCCATTATTTAATTTTTTTAACTATACTCTCTCTCCTAGAGATATAGATGCCGCTTAATACAATGATAAATAATCCTAAAAAAGTCCAATTATCTGGGAAATCACTAAAGAAATAATAACCTATGATTATGTTAGTAATGATCTCAAAGTAGCTAAATGGTGCTAATTTAGAGGCATCAGCGTATTTTAGAGATAATATTAAAAATAAATGACCTAGACAAGCAAAAATCCCTATAGCAGCCATCATAGACCATTGATTTAAAGAAGGCGCAACCCAAACAAATGGCATTATTGTGGAAACTATCATGGCCCCTACTACACCAGTTAATAATAAAGTTAATAAAGGGTTATCTGAAGTACTTAATTTACGAGTAATAATTAAATAAAACCCATACATTATTCCAGTTCCAAGAGCTGCTAAACTTGCTGAGTTAATTTCCACAAAACCAGGTCTTATAACTACCAATGAACCTATAAATCCTATAATTACAGCAGACCATCTTCTAAAACCCACCTTTTCCCCTAAAAAAATTGGAGAAAAAGCTGTAACAATCAAAGGTGCAACAAAAGCTAAAGTTAATGCTTTTGCTAATGAAATTACTGAGATTGAATAAAAAAAACAGATATTAGCGGTTAAAAGAATGAGACCTCTAATAAATTGTAATTTTGGTTTATCTGTCCAAACAAGATTTTCTCTAAAAAAGAAAAACATAATTGGAAGAGTAAATGCAACTGTGAAAAAATACCTTGCCCATGTAATTTGTAAAACAGGAAGGTCTGCACTTAAATACTTTGCAAATCCGTCCATAATTGGAAGCATTACCCATGCTAAAAGATTGAAAGTTATAGCCTTCATCAACTTAAAGGATATAGATTAATTAAAGTATTTTAAAGCAAAGAATACAACAATTGGAATAGTTATAAAGGACATTAAAGTTGAAACAACTATTGTGCTAGCAACACTATCAACAATTTTTTTTGGTGAATACATGGTGCCAACTAAATAGTTTAATATAGCACTGGGCATTGCACTTTGTATAAGTAAAACGCCCGCGGCCAGTCCTGATAGATCAAAATTATAGATCAAAGTAAATGCTATTAAGGGTCCTATTATTACCCTACATAAGGATAAAATAATTGAGTTTTTCAATGAAAATTTAAATTTAGTAAGAGCAATACCTAATGACATTAAAACTAAGAAAATTGTTGCGTATGTTAAAAGGAATGTTGTGTTCTCAAGAAATAAAGGTGTGTCAATTTCAAAATATAAAAAGAAAACAGATATAATAATAGCGTACACTGGTGGACTTTTAATTAAAATATCAAAAGAAAAACTTTTTTTTGCTAAAAAAACACCTAACGTAAAATGAAACAAAATTATGACAGATGCTATAGCAGAAGCAACACCAAGACCCTGAGTACCATATGCAAAAAGACAAATTGGAACACCCATATTTCCTGTATTTGGTAGAATTAATGGAGGAAGCTCCATGCTTAAATCTTTTTTAAGAAAAAAAAGAAGAAAAAGCCCAACAACTGCAAAACCAGCAATCATTATTATAGCATAAATAAAATAATGAATAAAAACACTTAGAGTAATCCCTGTTGTTGTTACTGTATAAAAAATCATTGCTGGTGTACCAATGTTACCAGCAAAATTTGTTATAAAATTAGTATCGAATTTAGGGTTTTTCTTACCAAGATAATAACCAACGCCAATAACAAAAAAAACAGGAAAAATAACTTCAAAAATTTTAATATAAATTTCCATTAATTATATAGTCTAATTAATGTTGGAAATTTTAAAATATTTCTATTCTTTCTAAATATCGATAAACAATTTCTTGCATTTTTTTCTGATGTTTTATGGGTAATTATGACAATAGTAGCTGAATTTCTTTTTTTATCAGGTGTTTGTATAATTCTTTTTACAGAAATTTTATATTTAGCCAGTCGATTAGTTATAGAAGATAAAACACCTTGTTTATCTTTAACTTCAAATCTTAAATATAGAGAATTAGAGTAGTCATCGTTATTAAAAGCCTTTACAGCTTTTCTTTTGTTTGAGGAAATTCCAAAAGGATATTTTATATTTCCTCTAAGAATAGACAATAAATCAGATAATAAAGAGGATGAAGTAGGTCCTGGTCCTGCGCCCTCCCCTTGAAGTATGTTCTCACCAACAGGCTTTCCCTCCGTAATAACAGCGTTCATAACACCATTTACATTACCTATGTATGTGTCTTTACCAACTAAACACGGATGAACAGTTTCAAATAAACGATTATTTGTCATTTCACATATACCAAGTAACTTAATTCTAAGATTTAATTGATTTGCAATTTTGATATCTTTTAAATCAATATTTTCTATACCTTCCATAATACATTTGTGATAGGAAATTTGATTATTGAATGCAAGAGCTGATAAAATCCTAACTTTTGCAAAAGCATCAAACCCGTTCAAATCTAATTTAGGATTACTTGGTTCAGCATAACCAAGTTCTTGAGCTTTTTTTAAAACTTTATCAAAAGCCTCATTTGAATTTTCCATCTCTGTTAGAATATAATTAGTTGTTCCATTTAAAATTCCATATACTTTCTTTATCTTATTTGTAGCCAAACCTTCTTTAATCGTTCTAAGTATTGGAATTCCTCCAGCAACAGAGGCTTCAAATTCTAAATTTACATTATTCTTCTCAGCTAATTTAGCTAATTCATTACCGTGTTTAGAAATTAAAGCTTTATTTGGTGTTATAACATTAATCTTATTCTTTAACGCCATCACAACAATTTTTTTTGAAATTCCATCGGATTGTCCAATAGACTCAAATAAAATATCTATTTTTTTTTCTTTCAGAATTTTAAAAGGGTTCGTATAAAAAATTTTTTTGTTAATATTATATTTCCTCTTTTTATTTTTATTTTTTGCAGAAATTGCAACGATATTTATCTTTTTTCCTGTTTTTATTTCTATTTCTTTTTTTTTTAACCTTAATTCATTGTAAAGATAAATGCCTACTTGACCTAAACCAACAATTGCAATGTTAACTATTTTATTCATCTATATTTGGATAATCACTGTTATCTACGTAAACTTTTAAATTTGATTTAAATTCTTCAAAAGTTAGATCTTTTGAAAAATTAATTTTTTTCTCAGTTTGAATAGGGGCACAAGAAAAAACTAGAAAGAAAATTAATAGTGGTAATTTTTTCATATTAATCCCTCATTATTTTTAAAACCAAATTTCAAATTCATATTTTGAACTGCTTGACCTGCTCCTCCTTTGATAAGATTATCAATGACTGATAAAATTATTATTTTATCTTTAAATTTGGTTTTACAGACAGAAATAAAGCAATAATTAGTATTCATAACGTCATTTGTGCTCAAAAAAGAGTTAATACTTTTTATCTTTACAAATTTATTCTTTTTATGAAATATTTTCAAAATATTTTGTACTTTATTTAAAGTAACACCAGGTTTTAAGTCCAAATAAATTGTACTTAATATACCTCTAAACATTGGAATAATATGAGGTGTAAAAGTAAAATTGATTTTAGAGGAAGAATTTTTTTTTAGTTCTTGATCAATTTCTGAATTATGTCTATGAAAACCTACTCCATATGCGCTAAGAGATTCGTATAAATTTTTGTTTTTGAATTTTTTGTGCGCTCCTCTACCCGCTCCAGAATATCCAGATTTAGAATCTATAATTATATTCTTTAAGTTGATCGATCTTTTTTTAACTAATGGAACAAGTGGTAAAAGTATTGATGTAGGATAACAACCTGGACACCCAATAATGCTAAATTTTTTAACTAATTTTCCTGTTATTTCAGGTAAAGCATAAATACTATTTTTTATATTACTTAACGCTTTATGCTTTTGTTTATACCATTTTAGATAATCAGAAGCTTTATTTAGTCTAAAATCTGCGGCTAAATCAATTAAAGTATTTTTTTTTAATAAATCTTTTGAGATTACTTGAGCTTCTCCATTGGGCAGGGCTGTAAATATAACATCAACATAACTCAAGTATTTTTTATTATACTTAGTAATTCTTGGTAATTTTTTTGATTTTAAGGAAGTTTCATAAGATGAGATTTTTTTTCCAACAGAGGAATTACCACATAAATATTTTATATTAACATTCTTGTGTTTAATTAATAATTTTATTAATTGAACACCAATATATCCTGTTGATCCAGCAATTAGTACATTAAGCTTGCGCATTTGATATTATAACAGTTAAAAGTTAAAAAAGAATTATCTTTTAGAGAATTGAAAGCTTCTTCTAGCCTTTTTACGTCCAGGTTTTTTTCTTTCGACTGATCTGGAGTCTCTAGTGGTCAATTTTTCGGTTTTAAGTGTAGATTTTAATTTTTCATCGAATAAAACTAAAGCTTTAGAAATACCGTGTACCATTGCTCCTGCTTGACCTGTTGGACCTCCACCTTTAACACTACATCTTACATCGTATTCTGTAGCTTGATTAATAAGTTCAAAAGGTCTTACTATTTGCATTTTATGATTATCACTTGAAAAATAATCACTAAAAAGTTTACCATTTACATAAATTTTACCAGAACCTTTTTTTAGCCAAACTTTAGCTATTGAAGTTTTTCTTCTTCCAGTAGCATACTTACTGTCTTTAAAATCTAGTTTTATTTTTGGGGCTTTAGATGATGTTTGAGTATTTTCCATTTTAATTTCGTGCTATGTTTTTAGAGTTTAATTTATCCAATTCTATAACTTGAGGATTTTGGGCTGAATGAGGATGATCATTTCCAACATATATTTTCAATTTAGTAAGTTGTTTTTTTCCCAACACTCCCCCTGGAAGCATTCTTTTTACTGCAAGTTTTAGAGCTTCACCTGGTTTTTTTTCAAATAGTTTCTCTGGTGTAGTCTCCTTTATTCCACCGGGATGACCTGTATGTCGATAATATTTTTTATCTTGAAATTTATTTCCAGTAAATTTGATTTGTTCGATATTTTTAACAACTACAAAATCTCCGTCATCCATATGGGGTGTAAAAGTTGTTTTATTTTTACCTCTAATAATTTTTGATATAACAGTTGCTAATCTGCCTACCACAGCATTTTTAGCATCTATTTCATACCAATTAGACAATAATTGATCTTTTTTGAGGAATTTTGTCATTGTGCCAGGATTAATACTATTAATAAGATCAAAGTCAAATTGATATTTATATTGTTTTAAGCCTTTTTTTTGTTATATTGATTTTGCCGATTTGTACCTATTGCGGGCTTACAGCTAAAGAGGAAATCATCATACAAACTCGGTAGGCATTTGAACTATATTGTGCGCCTTGATTAAAGCTAAAGCACTAAAAAAGGAGTAAAATGAGTAAAAAAAGAAATAATCCTGAAACCATTGCCATACATGGTGGTGATTACAGAAGCGACCCAGCAACTAATGCTGTTGCTGTGCCAATATATAGAACAACATCATATCAATTTCAAAGCACAGAGCATGCAGCAAATTTATTCGCATTAAAGGAATTTGGTAATATCTACACTAGGATTATGAATCCCACTAATGATGTTTTAGAAAAAAGAATTGCAGCATTGGAAGGTGGATTATCTTGCGTAACAGTTTCATCTGGACAAACAGCTTCAAGTTTTGCAGTTCTAAATATTGCTCAATCCGGTGATAATATTGTAAGTTCTACGGATCTTTATGGTGGAACAGTCTCATTATTTACACATACGTTGAGTAAACTTGGTATTGAAATAAGATATGCAGATCCAAGTGATCCTAAAAACTTTGAAAAAGCAATAGATGATAAGACCAGAGCTTTTTATGGTGAAACATTACCTAATCCATATTTAAGAGTGTTCCCTATCAAGGAAGTTTCTGATATTGGAAGAAAATACAATATTCCACTGATAATGGATAATACTGCTGCCCCAGTAATATGCAAACCAATAGAACACGGAGCAGCTGTTGTTATACATTCACTAACAAAATATATTGGTGGACATGGAACTGCTGTTGCCGGGAGCATAGTTGATAGCGGTAACTTTGACTGGACTGCAGATCCTAAAAGACAACCTTTATTTAATGAACCTGATGCAAGTTATGGAGGTGTAGTTTGGGGAAAAGCTGTACCAGAGTTGACAGGAGCTAATGTACCTTTTGCAGTCAGAGCAAGAGTTTGTTTACTTAGAGATTTAGGTTCAGCTTTAGCACCAGATAATGCTTTTGCAATAATTCAAGGCCTTGAAACAGTGGCTCTAAGAATGAAACAGCATTGTGAAAATGCTGAAAAAGCAGTTAATTTCTTAAAGAAACACAAAGAAGTTACTAAAGTTATCTATTCAACAGAACACGAGAGGAAAATTGCTGATAGAGCTAAACAATATCTAAAAGGTGGAAATGGACCAATGATTGGTATTGAACTCAAAGGTGGCATTGAGGCTGGAAAAAAATTTATTGAGTCTTTAAAAATGTTCTATCATGTAGCTAATATTGGTGATGCAAGAAGTTTAGCTATACATCCTGCTAGTACTACTCATAGTCAATTAAATGAGAAAGAGTTAGCAGCATCAGGTGTGACTCAAAGTTATGTTAGACTATGTATAGGTATTGAGCACATTGATGATATTATTGATGACTTAGATCAAGCGTTAAACAAATCCTCCAAAGGAAATTTAAAAGCTGTTAGTTAAATTTTGTATTTAAATAAAAAAAATAAATACTTGAACTAACTAAAAAAATTGAACTTATTTGGTGCATAGATGCAATATAAATCTGTGCACCATATAATACTGTAAAAATACCTAATATAATTTGAAGAATTATGAATATTCCTAAATAGTTAATAGATTTATATAAATCATGCATCTTGTTTACATAGACCATGCATAAGATCAAAACATAAAAGATTCCTATCAAATAAGCTAAATTACGGTGTATAAATTGCACTAAGGATGGATCACTTAAAGCAGTAACCTCAAAAAGATTATTTAAATTGTTATCATCAGGAAAGTATGAGTTACCCATCAGAGGCCAAGAATTATAGACTTTTCCAGCATCCATACCTGAAACAAAGGCACCAATCAAAATTTGTAAAAAAATTAGAATTAAGAACAATAAAGGAATAAATATATTTAGTTTGTTTGTAATTTTTTTGGATATGTTAATCTTTAGATAATTCCAATAAATTAGAGATAAAATCAAAAAAGCAATAAGCAAATGCGCAGATAATCTAAAGTGACTCACGTCTACCCTTTCAATTAATCCACTACTAACCATATACCAACCAATGAAACCTTGAAAGCATATTAGAAAAAATATGAAATATAAATTTAATAACCGAGAAAACTTTATTTTAAAAGAAAAGTAAATTAGTGGTATCAAATATCCAAGACCAATCAATCTACCGAGAAATCGATGAGCCCATTCCCACCAAAAAATAACTTTAAATTCATTTAAAGTCATATTGTAATTTTGTAATTTAAATTCAGGAATTTCTTTGTAGAGATTAAAATATATTATCCAATCATTATGGTTAGCAGGTGGAAAAAAACCAGAAAACAATTCCCATTCTGTTATCGAAAGACCCGAGTCAGTGAGTCTCGTTAAACCACCAACAATTATCATAAAAGAAATAATCCAAAACATTACAATTAACCAAATTGATAGCTGGTTGTTTATTTTTGTATTTGTTGTGTACATGTGATGATAAATATAATAATTTTCATATTATCCAAATATATAAATGTCGCCTTTAAAAATAAAAAAGCTTAATAAAATAAGATTAGAATTAGATAAACTAGATAATTCGTTAATTAAAATAATTAAAAAAAGAACAAATTTAGTTAACCAGGTTCTAAAACTAAAAGATAAAAAGAAAGAGATTATAGATAATAGAAGAATAAAAATGATTTTAAGTAATATTAGAAAAAAATCTATTACGAATAAAATAGATCCTAAAATTACAAATCGTATTTGGAAAAATATGATTTGGTCCTATATTGATTACGAAAAAAGAAATTTCAAAAAGAAATAATTATTTACTGTGAGGAGGAAGTTTTTTTTCAACGAAAACTTCATGCTTTCTAGTGCTTGGATTATATTTTCTTGCAGACAGTTTGACCTTAGCTTTTTCACCACCAGCGGGTTTTTTTACGTAATAAAAAAAAGAGCTATCAGGTTTACTTTCAGGTACTAATCTAACTTTAATATGTGTTTTCTTTGCCATTATTTATAATCTTTTAAGTTTTTAACAATTTTAGAAATATTTAGAACTTTATTTTTTAAATTGCTATTTCTTATAGAATTATTTGAAATTTCGTCAAGATTTAAAGTACTACCATAATTTGGGTTATTTAAGATTTTTTTAACCCCATTTATTGTTAAACCCAAATCTTTAAGAAGAAACTTAATCTTTTTTAAAATATCAATTGTTTTTTGATCATAATATCTTCTGTTAGAATTTAAAAATTTTGGTTTTATTTGCTTAAATTGTGTTTCCCAAAATCTAATAGTATGCGTTGACAATATTCCATTTTTTTTTGATTTTAACCCGAGAATTTTAGCCACTTCACCTATAGTTTTATAAGCGTTATCAAACTTATCAGTCATCTTTATTATTAATAAATTTTTTGAATTCCTTTGAAGGTTTAAATAAAACAACATCTCTACTTGATATAATTTTTGCTTCCTTAGTCTTGGGATTTCTGCCAATTCGAGATTTTTTTTGTCTTATTGAAAAAGTGCCGAATTTTGACAATTTTAATTTTTTTTCATTTTTAATGTTAAAAATTATAGTTGATAAAAAATCATTTATTAAATTTTCAGAAACCTGTTTCGAGAAACCTAGTTGCATATATACTTGATTCACCAAGTCTTTTTTAGTTAAATTTATTCTCATTTAATTAAATATTTAGTTTAATTTTTTTTATTAAGTTTCCTTTAACAATTCTATTACAAACATCTAAGGAATTTGAAAAACCAATATAATCTGTTCCACCATGGCTTTTGACAACAGGTGAATCTAATCCTAAAAAAATAGCACCATTATATAATCTTGGGTCTAGACGTTCTTTAAATTTTTTCAAATTAGAATAATTTAAAAATGATGAAACCTTTCCTAAAATGGAATTAGTCATTGATTTTTTAAGTTCTTTTATAATAAAGTTTGCTGTGCCCTCTGCGGTTTTAAGCGCAATATTACCTGTGAACCCGTCAGAAATTATAACATTAACATCACCATCCATTATTTGATTACCTTCAATATATCCAGCAAAGTTGTAATTAGAAGTTTCTTTTGTATTTAAGATTTTAAAAGTTTCCTTAATTGTTTCATTACCTTTGAGCTCCTCAGATCCAATATTTAACAGACCTATATTTGGTTTTTTATCAGGATATAATGATGTATACAGAGATGCACCCATAATTGAAAAATCAAATAAATTTTTTGAACTACACTCAATATTTGCACCCAAGTCTAACACAACACTCATTCCACTTTTATTAGGCCATAAAGCAGAAAGTGCTGGTTTGTCAATATTTTCAATCATTTTTAAATTTAATTTTGCAATAACTAATAAAGCTCCAGTGTTTCCTGCAGATATAATTATATCAGTCTCTTTTTTTTTTACACTTTCTATGGCCAACCACATACTGGTATCTTTTCCTCTTTTAGCTGCTTCTAATGGACTATCTGTACTAAGAATAAAATTTTCTGTATGAACAATTTCAAAATTATTATTATTTATCTTGTCATTAATTAATACTTCAATTTCTTTCTTGTTACCAAAAATCTTAAAAAAAATTTTTTTATTTTTTTGATGATTATAAATTAAGCCATCAATGACTTTCTTGGGAGAGTTGTCACCACCCATTGCATCAATTGCAATTTTTACAAAATCCGACATCTTGAGATATTAAATTATTTAGTCTTTAGGGTCTATAACTTGACGACCTTTGTACATGCCAGTTTTTAGATCTAAATGATGAGATAATCTATACTCACCGGATTTTTTATCTTCAACAACGTTTTTTGATGAGAATTTCATATTCTGAGCTCTCCTCATTCCTGTTCGTGATGGGGTTTGTTTTCGTTTAGGTACAGCCATAATTATTGGTTAATTACACTTTTTAAGTAAGAATTTAAAGTTTTTTTTGAGAGATTTTCTAAATATTTATCAAAATATTCTACCAATTCATCGATATTTGTAAAATTTTCCAAAAATTTTGAAATGATTTCTTTTTTTTTTACTAAACTATTGTCGTTCCAAAAATGAATATCTGATATAATAGCATGAAAAACATTTATATAGTCTTTCATTTTCTTATTAATGGATTGATCACCATAACCTATTTCTCTTATACTTAGTTCTAGTTGTCTAAAATTGAAATCATAAATATCTTGAAGTAGTTTTTCATTTTCTACATTTTTAAAATTCTTAAGAAAAAAAGCAAAATGTAAAAGAAAAACAATTAAGCGGTCATTAAAACTATCTTGTTTATTGAGACTTTTATAAAGTAATTTATTAGTGGTTAATTTAATTAAATTGTTATAAAGATTTATGTAACTCATATAATGAAAATATTATTAATTATTTTAACTTTATTTTTATCTAATTGTAAATTAAATAAAATTGTTAAACATCATGGGATACATAATTTGGAGAATAAAAGTAAAGAATTGACAATAAATAGTTCTAATATTAATGATATTAATAAAATTCTTGGACCACCTTCTTCAACTAGTTATTTTGATAATGATGTATTAATTTATATTGAGCAAAAAACATCAAATTCAAAATTACTAAAACTTGGAAAGAGAAAACTTATTGCTAACAATGTTCTTCTGCTAGAAATTGATAATCGAGGGATGCTTATTAAAAAAGAATTATTAAATAAAAATGATATTAATGAACTACGAGTTTCAATGAAAAAAACTGACGTCAGTAGTGATAAAGACTCATTTTTAATTAAAAGCTTATCTAATGTAATGAAAAAAATAGATGATCCACTAGGAAAAAAAAGAGGTGAAGTAAAATAATCTATCCAGCTATAACTGCTAATAACAATAGTGCTACTATATTTGTTATTTTAATCATAGGATTCACTGCGGGACCAGCTGTATCTTTATATGGGTCACCAACAGTATCTCCAGTTACAGCAGCCTTATGAGCTTCAGATCCTTTACCACCATGATTACCATCTTCAATAAATTTTTTCGCATTATCCCATGCACCACCGCCTGCAGTCATAGATACGGCAACAAAAAGTCCCGTAATTATAACTCCTAATAACATGGCACCCACAGATGCAAGAGCAGCTACTTGACCCCCAATTGATAAAATTATGAAATACAAAACAACAGGTGAAAGAACTGGTAATAATGAGGGAATAATCATTTCCTTTATCGCTGCAACTGTTAACAAATCAACTAATTTTGCATAATCAGGTTTTTGTTTTCTTTTCATTATTCCTGGATATTTTTTGAATTGTCTTCGAACTTCGACAACTACAGCCCCACCTGCTCTACCAACAGCTTGCATTCCCATTGATCCAAATAAGTATGGTAACATTCCACCGATTAATAAACCAACAACAACGTAAGGATTAGATAAGTCAAAGGTAACCACAATGCCTTCTAATGCAGAGCCTGCTTCTTTAGAAAAATGTTTAATATCCTCAGTATACGCTGCGAATAAAACTAGTGCCCCTAGTCCGGCGGATCCAATAGCATAACCTTTGGTAACCGCTTTCGTTGTGTTACCAACAGCATCAAGTGCATCTGTAGTTTTTCTTACTTTTTTATCTAAATTTGACATTTCTGCTATTCCGCCGGCGTTATCAGTTACAGGACCGTATGCATCTAAAGCTACAACCATACCAGCTAATGCAAGCATCGTTGTTACAGCAATCGCAATACCGAATAAGCCAGCAATTAAATTTGTAATTAATATTCCCGCAACAATAATTAATGCTGGGATAGCTGTTGCTTCCATTGATACAGCTAAACCTTGAATAACATTCGTACCATGGCCAGTAGTTGAAGACAAAGCCACTGATTTTACAGGTCTATAACCTGTTCCAGTGTAATATTCAGTAATCCAAATTAATAACCCGGTAATTATAAGACCAATCACACCACAATAATATAAATCTTTACCATTAAAAGTTTTATCATTTACTGTAAATTCACTAGTAAAACCAATTACATAATCAGTGACAGGCCATAATATCACAAGTGATGTAATAGCTGAAACAACAAAACCTTTGTATAAAGCATTCATAACATTATTATTTTTTCCAAGTTTTACAAAAAAAGTACCAATTATAGATGTTATTAAACATGCAGCTCCGATTGAGAGAGGATAAATCATCATGTTTAAATCACCAATAAAAAAAATCGATGATAAAACCATTGTTGCTACGATTGTAACAGCATAAGTCTCAAATAAGTCTGCAGCCATACCTGCACAGTCACCAACATTATCTCCAACATTATCAGCAATTACAGCAGGATTTCTTGGATCATCTTCGGGTATCCCTGCCTCGACTTTACCAACTAAATCAGCACCAACGTCTGCTCCTTTAGTAAAAATTCCTCCTCCTAATCTTGCAAAAATTGAGATTAGAGATGCCCCAAAACCTAATGCTACAAGCGCGTTTACAATTTCTCTTTCCTCAACATTAAATTTTAACAATAAATAATAATAAACAGCTATGGATAATAAAGCTAATCCAGCAACTAACATTCCAGTTACAGCCCCAGATTTAAAAGCTACTGAAAGACCTTCAGCCAAACCTTTTCTTGAAGCTTCTGCGGTTCTAACATTTGCTTCGACTGAAACCAACATACCAACATAACCAGCTATTCCAGACAATGCTGCACCAATTAAATAACCAAGACCAACTAATGGGCTAAATGCGATACTAACAATAACCAACACAACTGTTCCAACAATTGCAATAGTTTTATACTGTCTTGCTAAATATGCTTTCGCGCCTATTTGAATTGCAGATGCTATGTCTTGCATTTTTGAATTTCCAGCACTTGAACTTAAAATATTTTTTCCAGTTAAAAATCCATAAACTATAGATAATAAACCAGCGACGATTGTGTATAGTAGAATTGTTTCAACTGTTTCGTTCATATAAACCTTGAGTTATTAGTTGTTAATTTTAAAGGCGGACAATACAAAAAAAGGTAAAAAAGACAACGATTAACTTTCAAAATTCATGTTTGTAAGCGGTATTAATAGCCTTAATTTGCTTACCTTTTACATCAATTATCCTAGAATTTTTTTTGCCTGATATGATTTTACCAATTTTTGTAATTTTTACTCCTAATTTTTTTGAGATCCTTTTAATGATTCTGCTTTTATTTAAACTTGCCGTGAATAAAATTTGATAATCATCTCCATTTGTAACGGTATTAATCTTTTTAAATTTTTTTTTAGATATTAACTTTTTCAAGTTTAAAGATATTGGTATTTTATTCTCATTTATTAAAAAAGAAAAATTTTGTCTATTAACCATTTTTTCTAAATCTCCAATAAGACCATCAGAAATATCTATTGAGGTGTTTGCAAATTTCAATAAATAATTGGTTAATTTAATTTGTAACTCTGGATGGAAATATTTTTTTATAAAGAAATTAGAAATTTTTTTGTTAATTGTAATCTTATTTTTTAAAATCTGGAGACCTATATAACTATCTCCTATATTTCCTGTTACATAAATATCATCATTTAATTTAGCCTTATTTCTATAAACTATTTTTTTTGAATAACCTAATGAGGTAATGGTAAAACTTAATTTGTTTGAAAAAGTAGTATCGCCACCACATAAATTAAGGTTATATATTTTTTGCTCTTTTTTAAGTGATTTTGAAATTTGTAGTAAGTTTTTTTTAGAGAATGTTTTACTGTTTCCAGAACCTGAAATAAAATAAAATTTTGGCACCACCCCTTTACAAATCAAATCAGATATGGATGATCTTAATATTTTTTTGATAACAAAGTTAGGTGAGTTAAAATTAACAAAATGAATACCATTAATATAAGTATCGACAGAAATTACTACACCTTTTTTTTTATCAAAAAAAACATCATCATTAAGATTAAGTGCAGCTTTATTTTTCTTAGAAATTTTAGAAAAATAATTATTTATTAATTCAAATTCATGCATTATTAGATCTTAGTTTTTTTCCTAAATTATCTAATAGAGCGTTTAGATATTTTGTTTGCGAATTTTCTATGAAAAAATTTGATGAGTTTAAATATTCTTTGATAATAATATTTATAGATAGATTGGGTTTATACATAAATTCGTAAGTTGCTGCTTTTAAAATTGTTTGTAAGATTTTATCTAATTTTTCAAAAGTAAAATCCTCTCCAAGTTTATTGTTTAATTCATCAAGTATAAGGTCATTTCTTTCAATAGTCCCATAAACTATATCTTTAATAAATTTTTTGAATCTATGTTTAGGAAAGTCTAAATCATTTTCATCATTATAAAATTTACTATATAATTTTTGAATTATAATTACTCTTGGATTATTTTTCGGATTAAAGTGAGTTCTCATTTTAACGACAAAATAGAAATTACAGCTTTTGCAGCTTCCGCACCTTTTATCTTTCTAGCTTTAGCTTGTGACATATTCAGGCAAGTAATTATTCCATTACCAATAGGTTTTTTACTTGTAATTGATAAACCCATTATTGCATTTATTGAAGCTTGAGAAATAAAATCAAAGTGTGGAGTTTTTCCTTTAATAACACAACCAAGGGCTAAAAAGGCATCATATTTATTAATATTCCGTGAAATAACCACAGGTATTTCAAAAGTGCCTGGTACTTCAATTATTTTAACCCTGCTCGTTTTGGGGATTAATTTTAAAGCACTACTAATCAAACCTCTTGCAATATCTTTGTAATAGTTTGCAGAAACAATAAGAATTTTTTTTTTCATTAAATTAATTCCTGTTTTTTAATTTTAATTCCATATCCATCTAAACCAATAACTTTTTTAAGTGATCTGGTTATTAATATCATATTTTTAATATTTAGATCTTTAATTATTTGAGCACCAATACCATAATTTTTAATTGATTTATCACCTCCTTTTTTTTCAAATTCTTTATTTTTATATTTCTTCAAAGTTTGTGTAACAGATCTTAAATTTGTATCTTTAATAAATATTAAAACACAATTTTGATATTTTTTGAAATAATTAAGAGTTTTATTAAATGAATTAGGTAATTTTTGATTAATCAAATAATTTTGTACAATGTTAGACGAAATTACTCTCACTCTTGGTGTTATACCCTTTTTGATCTTACCTTTTATAAGTGCAAAGTGTTCAGAGCCATCTAATAAGTTTTCGTAAATTTTAATTTTATATTTTTGTTTTTTTACAATAATTTGACTTTGTTTTTTTAGTTTAACAAGTTTTTCTTTTTTTAATCTGTAGGCAATTAAATCTTCAATTTTTGCAATTTTAAGTTTATGTTTCTTCGCAAAATTAAATAAATTTTGACCCCTAGCCATTGTTCCATCCTCATTCATGATTTCGCATATGACTGCTGAATTATTTTTTTTTGCTAATCTAGAAATATCTACAGATGCCTCGGTATGACCTGCTCTAACAAGAACACCCCCATCCTTAGCTATTATGGGGAAAACGTGACCAGGAGAAACGATCTCATTTTTCTTTACGTTTCTTTTTGATGCAATTTTAATGGTCCTCGCTCTATCTTTAGCAGAAATACCTGTAGTAATTCCCTTTTTAGCCTCGATAGAAATTGTAAATGCAGTATTGTTTCTAGATTGATTAACCGGTGACATAAGAGATAGATTTAATTTTTTTGCTTGTAGCGAGTCAAGTGCAAGACAAATTAGACCTCTTCCATATTTAGCCATGAAATTAATATTTTTTGAATTGGTATCTGATGACGAAATTACTAAATCACCCTCATTTTCTCTTTTTTCATCATCAACTAATATGAACATCCCACCTTTTTTAGCTACGGATATAATGGTTTCAATTGGTGCAAAATTATTTTTTATCATGAAAATAATTTCTAACGTATTTAGATAATATATCTATCTCAATATTCACTAAGTCTGATTTGTTTAACATCGATAGATTCGTTTCTTTATAAGTGTGTGGAATAATCCAAATTTGAAAACCTCTTTTAGTAACTTTTGATATAGTAAGTGAAATACCGTTCACACAAATTGATGCCTTTTCAATAAGATTATTTCTCTCTTTTTTGGGAATTTCAAAATCAAAAAGGTAAGATTTATCAATCTTTGTTATATTCAAAATTTTTGCGACTGTATCAACGTGGCCTTGGCATATATGACCAGAAATTTTTGTTCCGTATTTTAAAGGCAGTTCTAAATTAATTTTATCACTATTTTTCAAAAATTTAAATTTTGACCGCGAAATGGTTTCTTTAGAAAGGTAAAACTCCATAATCTTTGATTTATATGAAATTAATGTCAAACAAACGCCATCACAGGCAATTGATAAACCCATATCCTTCTTTGAAATCTTTAGATTGGTTTTTATAAATAAATTTATACCTTTTGATCTTTTTTTTATCTTTGAAACAACACCCTGATTATATATTATTCCATTAAACATATTATCTCTTAAATAATGTAATTTTGTCTTTTCCTAATTTTAAATTTAATTTAATTTTTTTTTTATATTTTTCTCTTAATAAATCAAAATCATTAAATTTCAAATAATCAGAGAATTTTGAGAGAGTTCTTTGACCTTTATACAAATAAAACTCATTAAAAACTCTTTTCTTTAAGAGATTATTAGTCAATACACCTCCCCCTTCAATCAATAAATTTCTACAACCCATTTTAAATAATTTTTTTAAAATATCTTGAAAATCAAAGTTTTTATCTTTGTTGACTCTTGATCTTACAAGTAAAATCTTTTTTTTTTTAAAACTTAAAATTTTTGATTTACTTGCTTCGTTATAAAATATTATTGTGTTATTTTTTTTTGCATTTGTAATTATGTACTTATTGAGTTTACTATTTAGTTTATTATCTAAAATTATTCTTTTTGGTGAAAAACTTTCTAATCCTTTTAATCTACAGTTGAGTTTTGGGTTATCTTTATTTAACGTTCTGTATGAGATTAAAATAGAGTCGTTTTTGTATCTTAAAAGATGAGTGAATTTATCTGAATAATTATTTGTAATTTTTCGACTTATGTTGCTATAAATAAGATTATTTCTAGAGACAGCAATCTTTCCTGTGACATACGGAAGTTTATTTTTTCTGTTAATATTATAAGATTTATAAAAATCTTTTGATAAACTTTTTAAAAGTCCTCTATTGACCTTTATTTTATTCTTAGTTAAAATTTTAAAACTTTTTCCTTTTACTTTTTTATCAATATCCTCAGTTGGATAATAAACTTGACTAATACCGCTTTTAATAATTTTATTTGTACATGGCGGTGTTTTTCCATAATGATTGCATGGTTCAAGTGTAACATACATTTTAGAACCATTTAAATTTTCATGGCAATCTTTAATTGTATTGTATTCCGCATGTGGTCTACCTCCTAAACCGGTTCGACCAACTGAAATTATTTGATTTTTTTTAGTAATTACACAACCTACAGCTGGATTATCTCCGGTGAGACCTTTGCGTGAACTTGCTAAATTAAAAGCAAGTTTCATTAAATACTTATCTTGTAATGTAAATTTATCTTTTTTTGTAGACATCTAATTTGTCCACAAATTGTACAAAATCTTTTTCTTCTCGAAAATTTCTGTATACAGAGGCGAAACGAACATAAGCAACAGGATCTAACTCTTTTAATCCCTCCATAACCATTGTTCCTATAGTATTTGTTGAAATCTCACTTTGTCCAAGTTCTTCCAAGGTTCTAGAAATTTTACTAATAAATTTTTCAGTAGTTTCAGTATCTATTGGACGTTTTTTCATAGCTATATAAATTGACTTTGATAATTTGTCTCTATCAAATGCAGATTTTCTTCCATTCTTTTTGATTACCATAATTTCCCTAAATTGAACTCTCTCAAATGTAGTAAAACGCGCACCACATACACAAAGTCTTCTTCTTCTTATTGCTGTTCCATCTTCTGTAGGTCTAGAGTCGACAACAGAGGTCTCCCCTTTTTTACATATTGAACAAATCATTTACTATAAGTTCTTATATATCGGAAACGATGAGGTTAAAGATATAACCTCATTTTTTACTTCATTTTCAATCTTACTATTGTCTGTTGGATTTTCTGATAGGCCCTTAATTGTTTTTGTAATTAATTCACCTACTGTTTTGAATTCATTTAAACCAAAACCTCTTGTGGTTGCCGCTTGCGTCCCAAGTCTAATACCAGAAGTAATCATTGGTTTTTCTGTATCGAAAGGAATACCGTTTTTATTGCAAGTAATATTTGCTCTAGATAAACTTTCAGCTGCAAGATTACCTTTTACATTGTAAGGTCTTAAATCTACTAACATTAAATGTGTATCTGTTCCATTTGAATAAATTTTAAATCCGTTGTTTTTTAAAGTTTCTGCTAAAATTTTAGCATTAGCTAAAACTGTTTTTATGTAATCTTTAAACTCTGGCTGTAAAGCTTCAAGAAATCCTGCAGCTTTAGCTGCAATGATGTGCATTAAAGGTCCACCTTGATAACCAGGAAATACAGCTGTATTAAATTTTTTAGCAAGATCCTCGTGGTTAGTTAAAATTATTCCACCCCTCGCACTTCTGAAAACTTTATGAGTTGTTGAAGTGACTACATGAGCATGATCACAAGGATTGGGGTAACCTTTACCAGCAACTAAACCTGAAAAATGTGCCATATCTACCATTAAATAAGCACCAACTTTATCAGCAATTTCTCTAAATCTCTTGAAATCTATAACTCTTG
This sequence comes from uncultured Pelagibacteraceae bacterium, assembly GCA_902514945.1. Lineage (GTDB taxonomy): Bacteria > Pseudomonadota > Alphaproteobacteria > Pelagibacterales > Pelagibacteraceae > Pelagibacter. The sequence goes on from CABXSO010000002.1 coordinate 57,653, forward strand.
AGTAAGCACTCCCGCCAGCTATGATAAGTTTTGGTTTATGCTCTAATGCAAGTTTTTCAACATTATCGTAATCAATTAATTCAGATACTTTATCTACATCATAACCAATCGCATTAAACCATTTACCTGACATTGAAATTTTTAATCCATGGGTAATATGTCCACCAGAATTTAAACTCATCCCCATGAAAGTATCACCAGGATTTAATAAAGCTAAAAAGACTGCGCCGTTTGCTTGCGCACCTGAATGTGGTTGAGAGTTAGCAAACTTACAATTAAATAATTTTTTTAATCTATCATTAGCAAGACTTTCCGCTACGTCAACGTGCTCGCATCCATTATAATAACGTTTGCCAGGATAGCCTTCAGCATACTTATTAGTTAATACAGAACCCTGAGCTTCTAATACGGCCTGTGAAACAATATTTTCTGATGCAATTAATTCAATATGTTGTTGCTGTCTTAAAAGTTCATCTTGAATAGCTTTATAAATTTCAGGATCTTTTACAGATAAACTATCCTCAAAGAAACTTTTGTAACTATCGTTCAAATAATTTTTTTCACTAGACATAATTTATATCTTTTTTATTCTTTTTAAGTGTCTTCCACCATCGAAACCTGTTTTTAAAAAAATACTCACAAATTTCAAGGCATTTTTTTTACTAATCAACCTTGATCCCAATGTAATGATATTTGCATCATTATGCAATCTGGATAATTTTGTTGATTTTGCATTGAAACACTGTGCTGCACGTACGTTTTTATGCTTATTTGCCGCAATATTCATCCCAGTTCCGGATCCACACACAAGAATTCCAACATTATTCTTATTAATTTTTACTTTTTTAGCTAATTTGTGGGCATAGTCAGGATAATCAACTCTATTATCATTAATTGGGCCTAAGTCCTCAAATTTTAATTTTTTTTTTTTTAGTGAAATTTTAATGTCCTCTTTTAATTTAAATCCAGCATGATCAGATGAGATAAAAATTTTTTTCAAATTAGTTAAATTTATAATCTAAAACACATGCAACTAAATGTATTCTATTTTCTTCGCCACCATTAAATGCATTGTGATATTTTGTGTTATTTGTAATCCAAACTGATCCATCTGCTGACATATGCTGAGCTACATTGTCTATAACCATTATACACCCTGGATTAGTAATGATGGGTATATGTAATCTTGGTTCTGGATCTCTATGCCAACTCAAAGTAGATCGAGGTTCTTTGAGTAAAATTCTCATTCTACCTAATTTATACTTAGTTGATAAAACATCATACACATGTTTAAAATATGTATTTTCGTAATCTTTTATAAACTCAGAATAAGCTGATTCATCAATTGTTTGGTCTCTGACAACTTCTTTGCCTGACTTGTCAGGTTTCGTCCAATACACACCTCTAGCTTTATTTCCTTTTATAGAGTCTGGATCACCAGGTATTTGTGTTAAGGATATGGCTCCAAAGTGAGTAACGCCTGCATCTTCAAATTTTTTAATTTGAATTATTTGATTATAAGCCTCTTGAAGTTTTAATATGTCAAATTTAAGTTCTTGTTTTTGAAAGTCTCTAAAATCCAAAACTCTCTCATTTTTTTTTATATCTAAATTTATAACTTTTGTATTTTCTTTTTCCATCTTGGTTGCTTTGTATTCTTTTTGTTATATATGTGTATATTACATTTGTCGCATATTTTAAATATATATAGTTATGATTACAGGAAAATATCCTAATTTAAGACTAAGAAGAAGCAGGAGATACAATTGGTCTAGAAGACTAATAGCTGAAAATAATTTATCTGCAAGTGACTTTATCTTGCCAATATTTCTTACTGAAGGGAAAAATAAGATACAATCGATCAAATCTATGCCTAATGTTAATAGATACTCTATTAATAACTTAGGTGGAATTTTAGATCGTGCTATAAAAAATAAGATACCAATGGTTGCTTTATTCCCACATACATCAACAAAATTAAAAAATAATATAGGCAGTGAGTCCCTTAATGAGAATAATTTAGTTTGTAAAGCTATAAGATATATAAAAAATAGATATAAAGATAAAATTGGAATAATGTGTGATGTCGCTTTAGATCCTTATACATCACACGGACACGATGGTATTTTAAAATCTGGATATGTTTTAAACGATGAAACTATAGAGATATTGATAAATCAATCTTTGTTGCAAGCTCAGATGGGCTGCGATGTACTAGCACCATCTGATATGATGGATGGAAGAATTGGTAAAATTAGAAAAGTATTAGATAAAAAAAATTTTAAGAATGTCCAATTACTCTCATATGCTGTAAAATATTCATCTAGTTTTTATGGACCATTTAGGGATGCTGTAGGATCAAAAATTGCTCTAAAAGGAAATAAAAAGACTTACCAAATGGACTTTAGAAATAGCGATGAAGCTCTTAGAGAAGTTGCTTTAGATATAAAAGAAGGAGCTGATATGGTTATGGTTAAACCAGGTTTACCATACCTAGATATAATAAAATCAGTTAAAGAAAAATTTAAAATTCCAGTATTTGCTTATCAGGTTTCTGGAGAATACAGCATGTTATCTAATGCAGTTAATAAAAAAATTATAGGAAAAGAGGCTATTTATGAAAATTTAATGAGCTTTAAAAGAGCTGGAGCAAATGCGATTGTTAGTTATTATGCTGACAAGTTAAATGAGATTTTACCCTGATAGCTTAATAGAATCTATAAAATGAGTTCTACTAATTGGATAATTTAAATTATTAGGTTGCAGAATATTTTTTTCTAAAAAATCACTTACTAATTGTAATCCTTTTAGAAGTGTATTCAAATCATCTACATGAAGATTTTTATCAATCAAAAAATTTGGCACTACTTTTTTTTCGTTTTTAGACTTAACAACATATATAGTTTTATTATCAATTAATTCTTTGGTAACCAGGCTACTTAATTCTAGATCAAATCCTAGAACTTTAAGTAGCTCTAATTCCCAAAAAATATAATCTTTTAACCATTCATCCTTTGAAATGATGTAATAGAATTTTTCAATAAGGCCAAAAATATTTATATTTGACTGAGACTCTGCAGTTAGTAAACGAACTAAATTCATTACAGAATATATACAGCTAATTTTTTCACGATGTTCAAAATATATAGGTGAAAACGCATTTTGAATTTCTAATTTAAAATAACCTATTCTATTTTCAGATTTTGAGTTATAATTCACATGTAACTGGTTTCCAATTTGAAGATAATTTTTTATTTTTTTTGAGGTTCCTCCAAAAACTAATCCTGTTACCTTACCATGATTCCTTGTGTAAATTTCTGAAATAAGTGAATTTTCGTTATATTTATTTTTAGAAACCAAAAAACCTGTGTCATCCCATTTCATTATTTAAAATTCTTTTCTAAACAAAGGAATGCAGCACTTTGTTCAGCTTCTTTTTTGGATTTACCCTCACCATTAAAAAATTTTGTGTTATCTAATTTCACCGCAACCTTAAAAATAGGTTTATGTCTTGGTCCAGTGTTGGATATAGTCTTATAGATAGGGAGTTTCTTAAATTTTTTTAAAGAAAATTCTTGAAGTTTGGTTTTTGCATCAATTTGAGTAATTGCACTTTTTTTAATTTTTTCTCTCCATAATTCCAAAATTATTTTTTCAGTTATATTAAAGCCTTTTTCTAAATATATTGCACCAATTAAAGCTTCGCAACTGTCAGAAATAACTTTATCTTCGATATTAATTGGTTTATTTTTTGGATTAAAAACTAAGATGTAGTTTTTCAAATCGATGTATTCAGCTATTTCTAAGCACGCTTTTTTATTTACTAAAGATGCGTACTTTTTATCTAAGATACCCTCTTTTTCATTAGGATATATCTCTAAAAGTTTTTTAGCGATTATTAATCCTAATACTCTGTCACCTAAAAATTCCATTTTTTCATTATTATTTAATTTGTTAAAACTCTTGTGAGTAAGACTGGTAATAAGTAAATTTTTATTTTTAAATTTAATATTTATTTTTTTTTCAAGTTTAGAGTAGTCAATTTTCATTAGGTAATCTTTTTAAAAAATCTGTCAAAACGAATAGATTTATTCCATTTCCAGAATTCAAATATACTTCCTACTAATATATCAGATGAAAAAAAGATAAATCTCGCTTTTCCAACAAGATTGTTTTTATGAACGTAACCTACACTTGTTAAGAACCTACTATCTTTAGAACAATCTCTATTGTCCCCTAAGAAAAAATAATGCTCCTCAGGAACAGTAAATATATCAGAATTCTTAAAGGTAAAATTTGTAAGATACACTGTTTTATGTGACTTTCCATTAGGTAGTTTTTCCTCAAATGTAATAACATTAATTTTTTTATTGCCACAATATATTGTGTCAGTTTCAGATTTTTTAGATTTTATAATCTCACTATTATTTATAAATAAATTCGAATCTATGAATTGAATTTGGTCGCCCGGGACTCCAATTAATCTTTTAATGTAATCAGTTCTGTTGTCTACCGGTGTTTTAAAAACTACTACATCTCCTCTTTCTGGTTCAGTAAATAAAATTCTATTATTAAAAATAGGAGGACTAAAAGGAAAAGAATGTTTGCTATAACCATAGGAATATTTTGTTACAAAAAGTCTATCCCCCACTAAAAGGTTAGGTTCCATAGATGAGGATGGAATATAAAAGGGTTGAATAAAAATAGACCTTATTAATACAGCAATAATAAGTGCATATAAAAGTGTTTTAAGATTTTCTAAGATAAATTTTTTATTAAACATTTTTTGTTTGTATCATTGTAAAAGCTATTGAATAATGTTTTTCATCTGAAACAGATAAGAAAATATCAAAATTTTTTACTTTTTGATTTTTTAAGATTAACCTTTTTAATTTTTGGTTCAATCTATAATAGGGTTTTCCTAAATTATCATTTAAGATTTCAATATCTTTAAAATTCAAACCCTCTCTAAAACCAGTTCCAAGAGCTTTAGAAAATGCCTCTTTGGCTGCAAATTTTTTTGCATAATAAGATGCTTTATTCTTTATATGTTTTGAATTTTTAATCTCTAGTAAAGTGAATAATCTTAAAAGAAAGTTTTTATTTTTAATGGATTCTTTTATTCTATCATTTTTAATTATATCAACGCCAATACCTAATATCTTCATGCTAACTCTTAATGATTTTTTTAAATTTTTTGATCACATTAGCAAAACCAAAAAAAATTGATTCTCCAATTATAAAATGACCAATGTTAAATTCTTTTATTTCATTGATCCTCGATAATATTTTTGTTGACTTGTAATCCAAACCATGACCAGCATGAACTTCGATACCGTTTTTTGCAGCTAAGATAGAGCAATTTTTAATTTTTGATAATTCTTCATTGTAATTTTTTTTTGATTTAATTAAATTAGCAAAATAGCCTGTATGTATTTCAATACAATCAGCCCCAATATCTTTGGATAATTTGATATCTTTTATTTTAGGATTAATAAATAAACTTGTTCTTATTTTTTTTTGTTTAAATTTCGATACTATGTCTTTAAGTTTTTTTTTATTAGAAAAAAGATTTAGTCCTCCTTCTGTTGTAATTTCATTTCTATTTTCAGGTACAATACAAATATACTTTGGTTTGATTTTTAGAGCATTTTTAATAATACGTTTATTTGTCGAAATCTCTAAATTGACATTAAGTTTTTTTATTGAACAAATTCTCTTTGCATCTAAATCTCTTATGTGTCTTCTATCTTCACGTAAGTGAATAGTTATTGAATCTGCTCCCTTTTTTTTTACAAATAGAGCTGCCTTATAAGGATCAGGATGAGTCTCACCTCTGGCGTTTCTTACAGTAGCTACATGGTCGATGTTTACTCCTAGACGTTTCACTTAATAAATCGACTTCCTGGCTTAGTTATGGGGATTGATTTTAATTCCTTTGGTAAATTTTTTAATTTAAAAGTAGGTACATTAATTTTAAGGTGAGAGACGATCTTCATCTTTATTTTAAGTGTTTTTTTTGTTGATCTATCAATAATAGATGCAAAACCTATTACGGAGGCTTTGAGCTTTTTAACAAGTTGCGCACATTCCATACTCGATTTACCAGTAGTAATAACGTCTTCAACAATTAGGACTTTAGAACCTTTTCTAATATTAAAACCTCTTCTTAATCTAAATTTACTTTTAACTCTCTCACAAAATATTGTTTCCTTATTTAAAAGTCTTCCAATTTCATAACCTATTATTATACCGCCCATAGCTGGTGCTAGAATAAGATCAAATTTTTTGAATTTTTTTTTAATTTTTTTTGACAGAGATTTACAAATTTTTTCTGCTTTTTTTGGGAAACTTAAGAGTTTTGCGCATTGAACATATTTTGAAGAATGTAACCCTGAGGATAAAACAAAATGTCCTTCAAGTAACGCATCAGTCTTTCTTAAAATATCTAAGGATTTTTTGTGTGAAAGCATTTCTTTTATCTTCGTGTCTAATTATCTTAAATTTTATACCTTTTTGTTTAAGCTCTGCAATAAAATTAGTAAAATTTTTCAAATCTCGGATTATCAGTTGAAATTTAAAGTTGATATAGTCGGGTGTTTTACCAGCCATTACTAAATTCGAAATATTCAATTTATGTTCACCAATTAAAGAACTTACATTGCCTAATTGTCCTGGTTTATCTGGTAAAGAAATCCATAATGTAGTATTATATTTTTTTATACTCTCCTCTTTTTTTTCACCTCTATCATGCCAATATCTTCTAATTGCAGCTCTAGCTTTTCCAGTTTTTGTAGTTGGGATCCAATGCAATGAAGGTGATTGATTTTTAGATGTGATAATTCTTATTCTATCTCCGTTCCTTAAAATTGTCTGAAGATCACTTTTGTTACCATTTACTTCACATCCAGTTGCCATATCGCCAATTTTTGTATGCACTGCATAAGCGAAATCAATTGCAGTGGCATCTTTAGGTAACTTAATTACAGAACCTTTTGGAGTAAAGCAGAAAACATTTTCCTGAAACATTTGAAGTTTTGTGTATTCATACGAATGTTCTGGATTCTCATTTTTTTCTATAATTTCGACTAAATCTTTTAACCAATCATATTCTTTCCAGGTAAGTGAATTAAACTTTTCTGAAGATTTATATTGCCAATGAGATGCAATACCTCTTTCAGCGAATTCATGCATTTGATTTGTTCTTATTTGAATCTCAACAGGTTTTTTATTAGATCCAATTACAGAAGTGTGAATTGATTTATATCCATTAATTTTAGCAGACGATATATAATCTTTAAATTTGCCGGGTATACAATTATACTCTTTATGTAAAATTCCTAAAGATTTATAACAATCTTCTGTATTATCAACAATTATTCTAAATCCAATTATGTCAGTAATTTGCTCTAGCGAAACTCTTTTTTTTTGAACTTTCCTCCAAATTGAAAAAGGTGTTTTTTCCCTACCATATATTTTGGAATTTATATTGTTAGAGACTAATAATTTATTAAATTCAGACGATATATTTTCAAAAATATCTTTTTTATCTAATTTGATTTCATCAAGTCTTTTTTGAATTAATAATCTAGCTTTATTATTAAGAATTTCAAAAGATAAATCTTCAAGTTCATCTCTTATTCTATGCATGCCCATTCTATCAGCTAATGGAGCATAAATTTCCATTGTTTCTTGTGCGATTCTTTTTTTTTTGTCATCTCTAGTTATAGCCTTAATTGTTCTCATGTTGTGCAACCTGTCTGCAATCTTGACAAGCAATACTCTAATGTCTTTCGAGGTAGCTAGAATCAATTTTCTAAAATTTTCAGCTTTTGAATTTGCAGACGCGGTATTTTCAAATACTGAAATTTTTGTAACACCATCTACCAAATCAGCGACTTCAACTCCAAATTCGCCTTTTATAGTTTCATATGTTGCATAAGTATCTTCAATAGTATCATGTAGAAGACCTGTCGTTATTGTAGCGCTATCTAATTTCAAGTCGGTTAAAATATTAGCAACTTCAATAGGATGAACAGAATAAGGATCACCTGAGGCTCTCTTTTGATTACTATGGGCTTTAACTGCAAAGTCATAGGCTTTGTTAAGTTTTTCAGGATTAAAAAACTTATTATATATTTTTACTTTATTTATTAATTCATCAGAATTTAACATGCTTTATTATACCATTTATTTAGATTTGTTTAATAGATCTTATGTCACTATTTGATAAAGAAGATATTAATTTTCTAATATTGACTTTTAGGATTGGGTGTTTCCAATCTTTATTTATCTCAAAGAGTGGTATAAGTACAAAATTACGGGTGTGCATTCTAGGATGGGGTAAAATCAAATCACCAATAGTCTTTTTATTTCTAAAGTCTATTATATCAATATCGCATTCACGAGGTGAGTTTTTTGGTAATCTCTTTCTGCCTAATTTCTTTTCAATTTGCTTGCATTTATTGATTAACTCTGAAGGGCTAAAATTAGTGTCAATTTCTAAAACTACATTTAAAAATTTTGGATTATTTGGGTTAGGCCATGATAAACTTTCATAATAACTTGAGTACTTTAATATTTTAATATTGTTTGCAATTAAGTTAAATTTAGTTCTCTCAATATTTCTTTTTTTATCACCTAGATTTGAGCCAATACCCAGGTATATAGATTTAACTAGATCTTCTGACATATCTTGCTTTTTCTCTACTCCAATCTCTATTCTTTTTTGTGGCTCTCTTGTCATATTGTTTTTTTCCCTTGGCAACAGCAAGCTCAACCTTGGCTTTTCCTTTTTTAAAATACATTTTTGTTGGTACAATTGTTAATCCATCTCTTTGTATTTTTCCTATAAGTTTATTTATTTCTTTTTTATTTAATAAAAGTTTTCTGTTATCTAATGGTTTATGATTTGAATAACTGGCTTGTTTGTATGATGCGATATGAGAATTAACTAAAATTAATTCTCCATTTTTTTCAACAGCATATGAGTCAGCAATATTAACTTTTCCTTCTCTGATAGATTTGATCTCAGAACCTTTGAGGACAATTCCAGCTTCTAACAAATCCTCAAAAAAATAATTAAAACTAGCTTTTCTATTTAGACAGATTATTTTTAAACCATTATTGGTTTTTCTATTCATTAAATTAATCTAGCTACTTTGAGAGTTTTTTTAACAATTTCTTTAGTAGGATCTGTTACTTTTACGAGTGGTAATCTTACAGCATCATCGCACAAACTCATTAATTTCGCTGCATACTTAACTGGACTTGGATTGCTCTCAATAAACATAGCATGATGAACTGGCTGCAATATTTCATTTAATTTCTCAGCATCTTTAATATCATTATCATTATCTGAATTTGCAAATCTTTGAAAATCAGAGCAAAGCTTCGGAGCAATATTAGCTGTAACACTTATAGCTCCAACTCCACCTTTTTTATTAAATTCGAGAGCATTATCATCATTTCCAGTGAGTTGGATAAATTCTTTTCCTAATTTTTCAAGTGTCTTATCAACTCTACTCAGGTCTCCTGTAGCATCTTTAACGCCAATAATATTTTTTAATTCAAATAATCTTGCCATTGTTTCAACTGACATATCGATTACTGATCTTCCTGGAATATTATAAATTATAATTGGAATTCCACATTTATCATTTATAGCTTTATAGTGCTGATAAAGTCCCTCTTGGGTAGGTTTATTATAATAAGGAGTTACGATTAAAGCTCCATCAGCTCCAATTTTTTCTGCATGGGTTGTTAATGAAATTGCCTCCTCAGTAGAGTTTGAACCGGTGCCAGCAAATACAGGCAATTTCCCCTTACTTTCCTTCACACATAAATCAATTACCATTTCATGCTCATCGTGACTTAAAGTTGGCGATTCTCCAGTAGTTCCTGCTGGAACTAAACCATTTGTCCCATTTTCAATATGAAAATGAATTAACTTAATGTAAGTTTCAACATCAAGTTTATCATTTTTAAACGGAGTGACTAAAGCAACATTTGATCCTTTGAACATAAATACTTATAACATAGATTGTGGATACATATACTAAAAGATTATGCTAAAAAAATTCATATTTTTTATTAGTTTATTTTTCTTTTCCAGTACTACTATTTTTTTATTTGCAGAGATAATACCTCTAAAAAAACCACTACAGACGAAAGAAGAAAAGGATCAAAAATTACTAATTGATGTAATGAAACCTTTGCCAAAACCAGTTTCCAAAAAACTAGTAGAGGAAATTAAAAAGGATCCTAAAGAAGACGTAAAGTTAAAAGCTGAAAAAGATTTGGGTAGCATACTACCTAAAAAGAAACCTTTGATTGCAGGAACCAAAAAAACTGATACTGCAAAAAAATCTAAGTATTATAACAAAAAGGATTTTGAAATTGCAAAAAAGGCTATATCAGAAATGAAACAAGCAAAATGGCCTAATGCATTAAAAACTGCAAAAAAAGCTAAAGATAAATCTATCTATAATTTCATACAATGGAGACACTTACTAACTAGAGGAAATAAAGCTTCATATTATGATTATAAAATTTTTATAGATAAAAATAAGGATTATCCAAGATTAGGAAGAATAAAATATTTAGCAGAGCATAAACTCTCTACAGACACTATATCACCGAAAAAGATTATAGATTGGTTTGGTGTTGATGAACCTTTGAGCGGCTTTGGAAAAATGTTGCTCGGGGAGAGTATAATTCTCAATGGTAATGTGCAAAAAGGTATTTCTTATATTAAAGAAGGATGGATTACTGCAGAACTAAGTAAATCTGAATTAAGATTTTATAGAAAAAAATTTAAGAAGTATCTCAATGCTGATGATTATATTAAAAGAGCAGATTACCTTGCGTGGAATAATAAATATTGGGATTTAAAAAGATTATTAAGGTATTTACCTAAAGATTATGAGTTGCTTTATACAGCACGACAATTGTTAATGAGTAAATCGTATGGTGTAGATAATGCTATTTCAAAAGTTCCAGCAAAATTTAAAAATGACGCAGGTTTAAATTACGACAGATTAAAATGGAGAAGAAAAAGAGGAAGACTTGATAGTTCTGTTGAAATTTTGGTAAAAATTAAAAATACCAAAAATTATTTAGTCAGACCAGATAAGTGGTGGTTTGAAAGAGAAATTATTTCAAGATCATTAATTTATAAAAAGAAATATGCTTTAGCTTATAAAATTGCAAGTAATCATGCTTTGACTGATGGACCTGAATATGCAGCAGCAGAATGGATGAGTGGTTGGATAGCATTAAGTTTTTTAGATGATCCTTTATTAGCAAAAGATCATTTTGAAAATTTTTATAATAATGTTGGTTATCCAATAAGTACATCAAGAGGAGCTTATTGGTTGGCCAAAACTTATCAGAAACTTGGTAAAAATGAATTAGCTAATGACTGGTTCAGTACAGCAGCTAATTTTCTAACAACTTATTATGGTCAATTAGCTTTTATGGAGTTAAATCCCAATGAACCCTTTGAGCTCTCTAAAGATATCGAGGTTTCAAAAGAATATAAAGATTACTTTTTTAAAAAAGAATTAGTTAAAACAATTTACCTTCTTGATGAACTCAATGAGGATAAATACACAAAACATATTTTAAGACATCTAGCTAATGATGATATAAATAATGGTAGTGAAGTTTTAGCAGCTGAACTAGCTACAAATATTAATAGATTTGATTTTGCTATTCAAATAGCCAAACTTGCATCTTATGAAAAAAGATTTCATAACAAATATAATTATCCTATCATAAGTACACCAAATTATATAAATGGGAGAAAAATTCCTGATACTTCATTTATACTATCTATAATAAGACAAGAAAGTGAATTTGATTTAAGTGCTAACAGTCATGCAGGAGCAAAAGGTTTGATGCAACTCATGCCATACACTGCAAAATTGGTTGCAAAGCAAGCAAAGCTTCCTTACTCAAAATCTAGATTAACGAAAGATGCTGAATATAATATCAATTTAGGCTCTCATTATATAGCTGGTTTAATTTTGGAATATGATGGTGCTTATCCTTTCGCAATAGCTGCTTATAATGCTGGACCTAAAAGAGTGAGATATTGGAAAAAAATAAATAAAAATCCACAAAAGAACCAAATTGATTACGTAAATTGGATTGAGTTAATCAAATTTAAAGAAACAAGAAATTATGTGCAAAGGGTATTGGAGAACTACAATGTATATCGTTATATCTTGGCCCAAAAGCCTGTTTCTATGATAAATTTCTTTAAGGATGATCCTTTGTATTAATAGTGGCGGAAGAGGAGGGATTCGAACCCTCGGTACAAGTTTCCTCGCACGGTCATTTAGCAAACGACTGGTTTCAGCCTCTCACCCACTCTTCCAATAAAATTGTCACTTCTGATTGTATTGAATAATCAATATTTATAAAGTAATTATTCAATAATTATGAAAAATAAGTATTCAATATTTTCACTTATTAAAAATGCATTCTCATATCATGAAAATTGGGAGAAAGCTTGGAAAGATCCTGAGCCTAAAAAAGAGTACGATGCTATAATAGTTGGTGGTGGAGGACATGGTTTAGCAACAGCCTATTATTTGGCAAAAAAACATAATTTAAAGAATATTGCAGTTGTTGAAAAAGGTTGGATCGGAGGTGGAAATACCGGTCGAAATACTACAATTATAAGATCAAATTATTTATGGGATGCAAGTGCTGGTCTTTATGACCATGCTCTTAAAATTTGGGAAGGCTTATCTCAAGAATTAAATTATAACGTTATGTTTAGTCAAAGAGGTGTTATGAATCTCGCTCATAATTTACAAGATGTAAGAGATTTAAAAAGAAGAACCCATGCAAATAGATTAAATGGAATTGATGCAGTTTATTTGAATACTGAGGAAGTCAAAAAATTTTGTCCAATTATAAATACTTCACAGGATATTCGTTATCCAGTTTTAGGTGGAACTCTTCAAAAAAGAGCAGGTACAGCAAGACATGATGCTGTTGCCTGGGGGTATGCAAGAGGTGCTGATGAAATGGGAGTGGATATAATTCAAAATTGTGAAGTAAAAGGAATTAAAAGAAATGGTGATACAGTTGAAGGCATAGAAACAACAAAAGGATTTATTAAAACTAAAAAAATTGGTGTTGTAGCTGCTGGTCACTCTAGTGTTATAGCAAATATGGCCGGATTAAAACTTCCTCTTGAAAGCAAACCTCTTCAAGCATTAGTATCTGAACCAGTTAAACCAATTATTGATACTGTTGTAATGTCAAATGCGGTTCATGCTTACGTGAGCCAATCAGATAAAGGAGAGCTCGTTATTGGAGCTGGAACAGATGATTATATATCTTATTCTCAAAAAGGAAGTCATGATATTGTGGAAGGGACGTTAAATGCAATACTAGAATTGTATCCGATTTTCAGTAGGATGAGAATGCTACGTCAGTGGGGTGGAATTGTTGATATTTGTCCTGATGCGAGTCCTATAATAAGTAAAACATCAATAAAAGGTTTATACTTTAATTGTGGTTGGGGAACTGGAGGGTTTAAAGCTACTCCAGGTTCAGGAGATTTATTTGCTCACACAATCGCTAATGACGAACCGCATAAACTAAATGCTGCATTTAATTTGAATAGATTTGTAAGTGGAGACTTGGTTGATGAGCACGGAGCTGCAGCAGTTGCACACTAATGTTTTTAATTAATTGTCCTTTTTGTGGTGAAAGAGAACAAAGTGAGTTTAAAGCTGGGGGTGAAGCCTATTTAGAAAGACCAAAACAACCAACAGAATTAAGCGATGATGAATGGGCTGAGTTTTTATTTATGAGAAAAAATATAAAAGGTGTTCAATTCGAAAGATGGAATCATGCTCACGGTTGTAGAAAATGGTTCAATATTGCTCGAGATACTTCGAATGACCAAATCAAAGCAGTTTATAAGATGGGTGAAAAGCCACCTGTAAAATAATAAATGTCTAAAAATTTAAGATTTAAATCAAGTAAACTAGTAGATGAAACTTATCGAATTTCATTCAAATTTAATAATAAAACATATTATGGTTATAAAGGTGATACTTTAGCATCTGCTCTGTTAGCTAGCGATGTTCATCTTGTTGGAAGAAGTTTTAAATATCACAGACCTCGTGGAATTATGACAGCTGGTTCAGAAGAACCTAATGCAATTATTCAGTTACACGATAATACTTCCAGAACCGAGCCAAACGTTAGGGCTACAGAAATTGAGATTTATGAGGGTTTAGTTGCATCTAGTCAAAATTGTTGGCCAAGTGTAAATTTTGATATTGGTGGAATTAATAATTTTCTGTCCCCTATTATACCAGCAGGTTTTTATTACAAAACTTTTATGTGGCCTAAAAGTTTTTGGGAAAAATATGAATACTTTATAAGAAAATCCGCAGGTTTAGGGAAGTCACCGAAAGAAACTGATCCAGATATTTATGAACATAAATATATTCACTGCGATGTCTTAATAATTGGGGCTGGTATATCAGGAATAATAGCAGCCAAAATGGCTGCTAAGAATGGTTTAAAAACTCTCTTAATGGATGAAAAATCATTTTTAGGTGGATCAACAATTTATGATAACTCAGAATTTTCAAAAATTAATAATCAAATAACTAGTTCATGGTTAGAAAAAGAGATTAATGAAATATCTAAACTAGAGAATTTAGAAATAAAAACAAGAACTAGCGTAGCAGCTTTCCATGGATATAATTTTTTGTTAGCTCGTGAAAATCTCACTGATCATTTACCAATTAGTCAGAGAGAAAATAAAATTAGGCATAGACTATTAAAGATTAGATCAAAAAAAGTTATCAATGCTACTGGCGCAATAGAAAGACCACTAATATTTGACAACAATGATCGCCCAGGAATTTTATTATCTTCTGCAATGAAAAAATATATCGATTTATACGGTGTTGCATGTGGTGAAAACAATATTCTATTTACAAATAATGACACTGCATACGAAACTGCTATGAGTTTGCTTCAACGAGGGATTAAAGTTAATGCAATCATTGATAATAGAGTAGAAATAGACTCTAAGCTGTCTTATGAAGTAGAGAAAAATAATATTAGAATTTTCAAAGGTTACACAGTTGTTGATACTTATGGTTATAAAAGAATCAATGGATTATCAATTATGCAGCTCTCCAAGGATGGCCAAAAAGTAATTGGTAAAAAAATAAAATTAAGTTGTGATTCTTTGGGGGTGTCAGGTGGATGGACACCCGCTGTTCACTTATTTACACAATCAGGAGGAAAATTGAAATTTAGAGAAGATGATCAAGTTTTTATTCCAAATAAATATCCTTCAGATCAATTAAGTATTGGTTCCTGTAATGGAGATTTAAGTTTAGAGGAAATTACGACAAACACTGTATTATCTGTCAAAAAGTTTCTTAATATCAATAATACTGATTACAAAACTTTTGAAATCACCACTGGAATAAATAAATCAAAAAGAAATATCTGGTTGTTACCATCAGATAAGATATTGGGAAAAACCAAATCCTTTGTTGATTACCAAAATGATGCAACTGCTAAAGATATTAAATTAGCTTTAAGAGAAGGATTTAGATCAATAGAGCATGTAAAAAGATATACCACAACTGGCATGGGCACTGATCAAGGCAAACTAGGTAATATGCATGCTTTAGGGATCATTTCAGAAACTGCGGGTACTAAAATGGGTGAGCACGGGACAACAACTTTTAGACCACCTTACACACCACTTACTTTTGGAACTATAGTTGGAAGAAATGTAGGAGAGTTTTTTGATATAATTAGGCGTACGCCTATTCATGATTGGCATGTTGCAAACAATGCTAAGTTTGAAAATGTTGGTCAGTGGAAAAGAGCTTGGTACTATCCTAAAGCAAATGAAAATATGCACCAAGCTGTTCAAAGAGAGAGTAAAGCAGCTAGAGACTGCGCAGGTATACTAGATGCATCCACTTTAGGGAAAATTGATATTCAAGGCACAGATGCTTCAGAATTTTTAAATCGTGTTTACACCAATGCTTGGTCAAAACTTGCTATTGGAAAATGTCGTTATGGTTTAATGCTCAACGAAGATGGCATGGTATATGATGATGGAGTAACAACCAGGTTAGATGAAAATCATTATATAATGACTACCACTACTGGTGGGGCTGCAAACGTATTAGGAAAACTTGAAGATTATCTTCAAACAGAGTGGCCTGAACTAGATGTTTATTTATCATCTGTAACTGATCATTATGCAACTATTAGTGTTTGCGGTCCACATAGTAAAAAAATTGTATCTAAAGTTATCCCTGATTTAGATTTTTCTGATGAAAAATTTCCACATATGTCATTTAAAAACACAAAAATTGGTCAGATAAAATGTAGAGTTATGAGAATTAGTTTCACTGGAGAACAAAGTTATGAAATTAATATTCAATCAAATTATGGAAAATCTGTTTGGGAAAAGTGTATGGAGGCAGGTAAAGATTTTAATATTACTCCTTATGGAACAGAAACAATGCATTTATTGAGAGCTGAAAAAGGTTTTATAATAGTTGGACAAGATACAGATGCAACCATGACGCCAATTGATTTACAAATGGACTGGATAGTGAGTAAGAAAAAATACGATTTTATCGGAAAAAGATCATTATATAGATCAGATACAATCAAGGATGATAGAAAACAATTGGTTGGCTTACTTACTGAAAATCCAAAAGAAGTTTTAGAGGAAGGTGCACAGATAGTCGCTGATATTAAAAAATCACCTATTGAAATGTTAGGACATGTTACATCAAGTTACTATAGTCCAAATTTAAATAAATCTATTGCACTAGGAGTGGTCAAGGGTGGGAAAAAAATGCTTGGACAAAAGTTAATTATTCCAATGGAAAATAAAAATATAAATGTGACAGTAGCTGATCCTGTTTTTTTAGATAAGGAAGGTGAAAGATTAAATGCTAAATTATAATCAAACAATAAAAAATCAAAAATCATATCAAGGTTTACAAATGAGTGAAATAAATCCTGTTATGAAATTGATAATAAGAGGAAAAAAAAGAGACTTCTTATCTGCTGTTGGTAAATCTTTAAATATGGTCCTACCTACAAAAGCAAATAGTTCTACTCAAAGTGAAAAGTTGACTGCCTTATGGTTGAGTCCTGATGAATGGATGATTTTTTCAAATGGAGTTGTTAAAGAAAATACAAATTCATATGAAACCGAAACACTTTTAAATAGAAATATATCTAAATTGAATTTAGGTGCTGTTATAGATGTGACAGACCAATATGTTAGAATTGTTTTAAAAGGAGATAAAATCTACGATTTATTTCAAACTGGATCGCCTTTTAATTTTAATGAATTCAGAAACAAAATTGGATCTGTAACTCAAACAATTATTGCAAAAGTCGATGTTATTATTCACAATCAAAATCAAAATGAGGTCAATTTGTTCGTAAGACGCTCTTTTTCTAAACATTTATTCTCTTGGATGAATGATAGTGCGTCAAGATTATAGTCTCATTTAGATCTTAAATAAGTTAAATAAAAACATGAAAAAATTATTATTAATTGCATTATTCGCTTTATTACCCTTCTCATCAAACGCAAACTCTAATTTAGATAAAATTTTATCATCTGGGGTATTAAAAGTTGGAACTACCGGTGACTGGGATCCAATGACAGTGAAAGATCCTGCAACAAATAAATATAAAGGCTTTGATATAGATGTGATGAATGAACTTGCCAAAGATATGGGTGTTAAGGTTGAGTTTGTGCCTGCAGAGTGGAAAACAATTGTGTCTGGAATAACATCTGCAAGATATGACATTTCAACTAGTGTCACAAAAACACCAAAAAGAGCAGAGGTGGCTGGTTTCACAGATACATATTACAAATATGCTACTGTACCACTTGTTCTAAAAAAAAATTTAAAAAAATTTCCAACTTGGGATTCTTTAAATAATTCAAAAGTAACTATTGCAACTACTCTTGGTACTTCTCAAGAGGAAAAGGCGAAAGAATTTTTTCCAAAATCAAAATTAAATTCAATCGAAGCACCAGCTAGGGACTTTCAAGAAGTCTTAGCAGGTAGAGCTGATGGTAATATTACAAGTTCAACAGAGGCAAATAAGTTGGTTATTAAATATCCTCAGTTAGCAATTGTTCCAGATGGTGGAAAAAATCCAGCATTTTTAGCAATGATGGTTCCTAAAGGTGATAATAAATGGAATCAGTATGTGAATAACTGGATCGAGAAGAAAAAATCATCTGGCTTCTTTACTAAATTGTTATCTAAATACAATCTAAAAAGTTTATAATAAATTAGTATTTAATTTTTTATTCTTTATAACGTAAAGAGTGAGAAATTTAGCTTTTTTACTTTTAATCCTCCCTTTAACCTCATGTGGTAAAAGTGAATTAAACTGGTTGATATTATCTCCTCAAAACGTCGAGGGTTTAACAAATCTCAAATTTCTTTTAAGTGGCTTAACAACCACCATATATATTTCGATAATTTCGATTGTTATATCAATATTGATTGGTCTTTTAATTGCCATACCGTCTCTTTCAAAAAATAAATTCTTAACTTATCTTAATATTGGTTATGTAGAAATTGTAAGAGCAATTCCTTTACTAGTTTTAATTTTATGGATTTATTATGGACTACCGATAATGACAGGAATTAGTTTTAGCCCATTTGTTTCAGGTATTATAGCATTATCTATAAGCGAAAGTGCATTTCAAGCTGAGATTTTTAGAGCTGGAATAAACTCAATAAAAAAATCACAATGGGAAGCTGGAAGTTCTTTGGGTTTAGGTTTTTTCAGAAAATTAAGATTTGTTATATTGCCTCAGGCAATTAAGAATATTTTACCAGCTATAGGGAATCAATTTGTTTACGTACTTAAAATGTCATCCCTTGTATCAATTATTGGAATTGGTGATTTAACTAGAAAAGCTAATGAATTAGTTGTAACAACTTATAGACCATTAGAAATATATACTTTTCTAATTCTTGAATATTTAGTTTTAATATTAGTTGTTTCTTATCTGGTAAGAAAGTTAGAAAAAAAACTACAAAAAGACTAATTTTTTTTCCTGTAATCCCAAGGATACTCAAATGCCATTGACCACATCCCTTTTTTATTTTTTTTCGCATAGTCCTCATCTTCAATAAATTTT
>CABXSO010000003.1 GCA_902514945.1 uncultured Pelagibacteraceae bacterium
GTTTCCAAAATGGTCGAAAGAGTTCAATCTTTGGACATCTGTCCATTACAACTTTAAGTCCAGCATCTTCTGCTAAACGAGCAGCCTCGTGATTAATCACACCAATTTGTCCCCACAATACCTTAGCACCGATTGAAATTGCTTCCTCGGCAACACCATAAAGATCCTCTGGTTTTCTGAAAACTTCAACCATATCAACTGGACGGTCAATTGATGCAAGATTTGGATATACTTTTAAATTACGAATTTCAGTAATTTCTGGTTTTGGGTTAACAGGTATCATGTCATATCCAGTTTCGTGCAGCACTCTTAAAACACCATAGCTAAATTTTGTTTTATCAGGACTAGCTCCAACCATTGCAATAGTCTTAACGGACTTTAAAATATCCCTTAAATATTCATCGCTATAAGGTTTACTATGATCCATTTATCTATTTTTTTTTTATTTCTTTTAGAGTTGCTATATCAGCTTTTAGCTCATGTGGTGCAAGTGGGTCAAGGAAAGGATTGCGATAAAGTTTATCGTGACTTTCAACACCAATTTCAATTTCACAATCGGTTTTTGGTTTAGCAACACACAATACAACATAACCATCATTAATTTGTCGATTGTTTAAAGCAACCTGAGAACGTTGATCTATTTCTCCTTTAATAAGTTTTGCAGCGCAAGTTATACAGCCTCCATATTCACAACCATAAGGAAGATCTAGTCCTTGCGCACGTAATTCTTGAAGCAAAGGTTTTCTGTTAGAAACCTTAAAAGTTTTGTTTTCGCGATTGATAATAGTAATTTTTTTTACAGCCATATATCACTTGTACAATCTCCACCAGGATATCTGCTTTCATGGCATCTGCTTGGTCCATTAGGTTCTTTACCAAAGTTAACAATAAAATCTTTATTAATTTTCATACCTCCATTTTTTACATCACAGTCAATCATAACCATAGCACCACCTTGCGTTTTTATATCCGGGTAAAATTGATTATCCCAAGTTGAAAATAATGAAGTGGTCACATACATTCTTTTACCATCTAAAGATAGTTGGTACATTTGAGGGCCACCTGCAATCTTAATACCATTTATAAATGGTGCTTTCCCTAAAAGTCCTCCAATCCAAACCTGACCTGTTAACTTAGGTTTATGGGGATCAGTAATATCATACTGTCTCATATCTCCATGAAGCCAATTGTTTAAGTAAAGGTATTTATCATCCATTGAAACAAGGATTGCAGACATAACTCCTGGAATTGGAATAGGCCAATCAGGATGGGGTTCATTATCAATATCTATAATTTTTTCCCATTCCCATTTTCCATCTTTAGATTTCCAAAAATGAATAACATTTGAACTAAGCGCTGCACCACAAAATCCATGAGTACTATTAGGATCATGTTTAAATTTTACTTCCAAAGGTATTAAACCATCCTCTCCAAGATACATCGTCTCAATTGGTTCTTTTTTTTTAAAATCCCAAATATGAAGTCTGCGTCCATATTTTAGGTGCCCTACTTCTTCAAGATCAAAACCTGGCATAAAAGTATTAGGAGCAGCCCACTCTGAACTAACCATAACATTGTGACGTGGCTGATACCAAAAGTCATAGCTAAAAGGAATATCTCCCATTGAATTTTCCCACCTTCCTACAATTTCAAAATCTTTATTCAGATGTAAATACCCTCCTGGAGCTTCCCCTTTGGCGTTACCAAGAAAAGAAATAATAATTTCAGAGCCTAAACAGTGCACTGTATGAGGACCTGATAAGTTTGTTTTAGATTTTATTTCTGAACCTTTAATCACTTTATGAATTTTTGGAGCTAATGGATTTGATGCAGTATCGATTACATGAATATTATTTGACCTGACACCTGGAACTAATAAATATTTTCTACTCATTCCAGAGTCACCATGACATGAAGAGCACGCATTCCACCCCATATGATGTAATTCATCTCCAATTCCTGGCATCTCTAGACGATGAATAACTTTTGAATAAGTTGGACTGTTTGGGTCAACGTCAACAGTTGCAAGATAATCAGGTTTTTGAATTCCAGTTCCGGTGTAAATTGCTATTGTATATAAAAGTTTTTCATTTGGTGCTTTAATTGCTTCGGATGGACTAGCATATCCAGGACCACAACAAATTTTATCAATTTTTTCAATATTGCTCATTATATAATTTTATTTATTTTTCCAAATGGGTTTTCTTTTTTCAAGAAAAGCTGAAATACCCTCTTTAGCGTCCATGGCCATCATATTTGTCGTCATCACTTTACTTGTATAGGAATAAGCTTTTTTTAATGGCATTTCTAATTGTTTGTAAAAAGCTTGTTTACCGATTTTAATTGTAAGATTAGATTTTGTCGAAATCTTTTTTGCAATTTTAAAAATTTCACTATTGAGTTTTGACTTTGTAAAACAATCATTAATTAAACCGATTTCTTTTGCATAATTTGCTCTTATTGGTTCACCGGTAAGAAGCATTTTCATCATATGTTTTTTATTAATCTTCCTACTTACAGCAACCATAGGTGTGCTACAAAATAATCCTATATTAACTCCTGGGGTTGCAAAAATAGCATCTTTAGTACTATAAGCTAAATCACAACTAGCAACTAATTGACAACCTGCAGCGTATGCTGCTCCATGAACCTTTGCAATAACAGGTTTTCTACCCTCTACTATTTGAAGCATTAACTTTGAGCAAAGATTAAATAATTTATTGTATTTGTCTTTTTTCTTTAAATTTTTAACTTCTTTTAAGTTATGGCCTGCACTAAATCCTTTTCCAGCACCCTCAAGAATTATTACTTTAATTTTTTTATCTTTATCTAATTTTTTGAAAATATTTATTAGATCGTTAAGATTTTTACTTGATAACGAATTATATGTTTTTGGATCATTCATTACTACTCTTGCTATATCTTTGTTATGTTTAATGGTCCTAATATTCATTTGAAATTATTTAAGCTTACCTTCTTCCCTCATTTTGGCTCTTATCTTTGTAGCTGATATTTTCTGTATCTCTTCAGGTAAATTAATTTCCTCTATTTTGTAGCCAACGCCTCGTCCGTAACAAATATTTGTTACATTGGGAACCAACATAATTTGAAAACGTCCTTCAAATTCTGGATTAAGTCTATCTTGAATATTTTTTTTTACTGTCTCAAAATCAAATGGGTTATCTTCTACACCTTGAACATCTCTGATCTGTATACAAACTTGACCAGTTTTTTTGATAATCTCTTTGAATAAACTATAGTGACCATCATGAAATGGTTGCCACCTTCCTAACATTTGTGCAGTTGGTTTTTTATTGTCCCATTTATAAGGCATCTCTATATTTCCTTAAATATTTTTGGTGCCCAATTTTTAGCATCTTGAGTAGTAACATGAAAGTTATACTTCTCAGGTTTTACAAACATTTTATTAGTATCGTCAAATCTGCCTTCTTTTATTGTATCTACCCATATAATAAAATCTGCTGGAAATAATGCTCTCGCTGCTGGTGTTGGACAAACAAAATCAGCAACAACGTGACTGCCTTGATTTTTATATTCCTGTGCTTTTGTCCACATTCTTTTAGCTTGTCTAGTTCTTCCTTCGGCCGAGAAATCCCAATCATTCGCCTCTTTTCTTACCTCATCAGCATTTAGCCATTTTGCTCTGAGTAAGGGTACTAACTCTGAGGCTAAAGTTGTTTTACCAGAGCCTGGTAAACCCATAATTAATATAATCTTCATGACTTCAAATAATTAACAACCTGGTCAGTTTTAAGCAACAAATTTAATAGTGTCATTTAATAAAAATCTTTGACAGCTTTTTCAAAAAAGATAATGATCAACAAAATGAATTTTTCTCTTGAAATAAGCCCAACCACAGATCTTGATACAGTACCTTCTGTAAATGATATTTATATTACAATGCTGCCAGGTGGAGACTATAAAGACACAGCACAACAAGCAGTTGAGTTAGTAAAAAGAGGATTCAATCCTGTTCCACATTTCCCAGCTCGATCAATACATAGTGAGAAAGAGCTCAAAGATTATATTACTAGATGTAAAGATGGAGGGGTAAAACAGGTTTTAATAATTGGTGGAGGTAGGGAGCCTGTCGGAAGATTTGATAGCTCTTTTCAACTTTTAGAGACTGGTTATTTTGATAAGATGACAATAGGAATTGCTGGACACCCTGAGGGGAGTCCTGATATATCCGACTCAAATTTAGAAAAAGCTATGAAAGACAAAAAGCCTTATGCTGACTATATAGTAACCCAATGGTTGTTAGATCCTCAGCCAATTATAGACTTTATTTCTAAACAAAGCGTACCAGTGCATGTGGGAATTACTGGACCTCTTAAAATATCAAGCTTAATTAAGTTTGCAAATATTGTTGGAGCAAAAAATTCCTTAAACTTTCTTAAATCTAATTTTAGTAAGGCGTTAGATTTACTGAAACCTAAAGACCCTAATGATCTAATTGGGAAAGTTAAATCTCATACTGATTTCTTCCACATTTATACATTCGGCGGCTTGAAGGAAACTAACAAGTGGTTGAAGGAGAATAGTTATGTCTAAAGAATTTGACTATACTAAATTAAAACATGTTACTTCAGTAGATCAATCTGATCGAAAAGTACCTTATAATTTAAGACAAAGTGGGCCAACAAAAGTTGAAATGTTAATTTCTACAAGAGTGAGAAAGTCACCCTATTGGCATTTATCAATGCAAGCTGGTTGTTGGAGAGCGACAGTTTATAATAGAATTTACCATCCAAGAGGATATGTAAAACCTGAGGATGGTGGAGCAATGGTTGAATATGATGCTATAGTGAATCATGTTACTATGTGGAATGTTGCAGTGGAAAGACAAATTCAAGTAAAAGGTCCTGATGCAGAAAAATTTGTTAATTATGTGATTACTAGAGATGCTACTAAAATTTCTCCCATGAGAGCAAGATATGTTATTTTATGCAATGCATATGGAGGGGTTTTAAATGATCCGATTCTATTAAGAATTTCCAAAGACGAGTTTTGGTTTTCTTTATCAGACTCTGATATCGGTATGTATCTACAAGGTGTTAATGCAGATGGAAGGTTTAATTGCACTATAGAAGAGATTGATGCATGTCCTGTTCAAATTCAAGGACCTAAATCAAAAGCACTTATGAAAGATTTAATAGGCGATCAAGTCGATTTTGAGAACATGCCATTTTACGGCTTAGCTGAGGCTAAAGTTGCTGGAAGAAGTTGTGTCATTTCTCAATCAGGATTTTCAGGTGAAGCTGGCTATGAAATATATTTACGAGATGCTACTTTATACGCTGATGATATGTGGAACGCAGTTCTTGAAGCAGGAAAAAAACATCAATTAAAGGTTATTGCTCCAGCTCATCATAGAAGAATACAAGCCGGAATTCTCTCTTGGGGACAGGATATGGATCAACAACATAATCCATTTCAATGTAATTTAGGTTATCAAGTCTCTTTATCAGGAAAAGGTGAATGGAAAAAAACAGCTGATTATGTTGGTAAAGCTGCTTTAGAAAAGATGGGGGCAGAGATTAAGGCTGGAAAAAAACCATACAAATTACAACTGGTTGGTCTTGAATTAGGTGGAAAACCAATTGATGATTATGCTCCAGATTTTTGGTTAATATCTAACGCAGAGGGTGGTGAACCTGTTGGTTTCATTACCTCTCCTTGGTATCACCCTGAAAAGAAAAAAAATATTGCAATGGGATATGTGCCTTTTGATGGAACTTTAAACGCCAATGGTTTTCCAAAATGCAAGATTGGAACTAAATATAAAATTCATTTACCTGAAAAATATTCTAATTCTCCAGGTGCTCCAGTTGATGCAGTAATAGTTGATATTCCTTTTAAGGAGTCTTTTAATGCAAATACAAGAGAGGTTGTTAAAGGTTAATAAATTTTTAAGGGGGTTTTGCCCCCTTTTAATCCTAAATGAATGGTAAAAAGTTTTATTATTGCTGTTTGCATTATAATAGCTATTGCATTAATACTGTTTCCATTAGTTGTGTCCTATAAAGATCAAAATAAAAAAAAATGAATGTTTGCAGAATTTTTAAATATAATTTTTAAGTCTATAAAGTTAGACAAGTCTCTTTACAGTGACAATAAAAATTTTGGTGAAGCTGCAATCTATTTTGCTGGATTAATAATGATACTAGACGGTGTTGCTGGTGCAGTTGCAGCAAATACTGTTGTAAAAACAGCAATTGGAGTTTCAGGACTTACTGCGATCATAACATGGTTCATTTGGGCAATTTTTATTTTTGTTATTGGAGTAAAATTGTTTCCTGACAAACAAACAAAGGTTCCCTTTAAAAAAGTTTTGGTAGCAGTGGGTTATGCTCATGCTCCTGGATTATTAAGATTTTTCGCTTTAACTCCTGAACTAATGATACCAATAATTTTTTTGACCCAGTTTTGGATATTTGCAGGTTTAATTATTTCTACAAAACAAATATTAAACTTAAGATCTAACTTTAAATCGTTTGGGATAATATTTTTATCTTTTTTGATAATTGGTATTTTATCAGTATCTTTTGTAATGAGTAGAATGAACGCTTTACCAATTAATAGTATTTAAATTGGAAAAATTGTTTTAGAAATTCTACATGATTTACATATTTTAAAACCTGTAAGTATCAAATTCTGTGTCACACTCTCATCTTTTTTTTTACATTCATCACAAATATCGTTGAGCTCATCAATATTTTCAGAAAACTTTTGTACGTTTTTATCTTTTGTACTCATTTTGAGACACATGAATTTAATAATTATTAAATCATACCAATAAGTATTTTTTTATTCTATAAATTTATTGAAATTTAAAGAATTTTTTGAAATAAAGTTTTAATAAATATAATCATGAACAGAAAAAAAATTTTAAAAGTTTCTATTGTTATGGGGAGTCAATCTGACTTCAGAACAATGAAATTAGCCAAAAAAATACTTCTAAAACTAAAAGTTCCTTGCGAAGTAAAAATTATTTCAGCGCATAGAACTCCTAAAAGGATGTATGAATATGCGTTAAAAGCTGAAAAAAATAATATTGGTGTGATTATTGCGGGCGCGGGTGGTTCTGCTCATTTGCCTGGTATGATTGCAGCCTTAACTCAGATACCTGTTTTAGGTGTTCCAATAGAAAGCAAAAAACTTAAAGGCCTAGATAGTTTATTATCAATATCACAAATGCCCAAAGGAATTCCAGTTGGAACATTGGCTGTTGGTGAAGATGGAGCCATAAATGCTGCACTTCTTGCTGCCTCAATTATCGCAAATAATAATTCTTTGATAAAATCAAAACTTAAAAATTGGAGAGCTTCTCAAACAAAATCAGTAAAGAAAAGTCCGAAATAATCTAGATGTCTGAAATTACATTAGGAATACTTGGTGGGGGTCAATTGGGTAGTATGTTATCTTTAGCCGCAAAAAAAATAAATATAAAATCAATAATTTATTCTGATGATAAAGACGCTCCAGCACAAAATTTTTGTAATGAATTTATTTATGGAAAATATTACGATAAGGAAAAAATTTATGACTTTATAAAAAAAGTAAATGTAATCACTTTCGAATTTGAGAACATTCCTTTTGAAGCTTTAAATGAAATTAGTAAACTAAAAAGTGTTTACCCAAAACCATCTATTAATAGATTAATACAGCACCGTCTAGCAGAGAAGGATTTTATAAATAAATTAAATATTAGAACAACAAGATACGTAAGTATAGAAAAAAAATCTGATTTGGAGTCTCTAGAGGAATTTTTACCAGGGATTTTAAAAACAACCACGATGGGTTATGATGGCAAAGGTCAATATCCAATCAAAAATTTAGAAGAGATTGATAAATTAAATATTGATTTCTCAAAAGAATATATTCTTGAAAAGTTAGTAAAATTAAAAAAGGAAATTTCTGTAATTGTCACTAGATTTAGTAATAATAAATACGAAATTTATGAGCCAATTGAAAACACTCATGAAAATCAAATTTTGAAAAAGTCCAAAATACCTGCAGAAATAAATAATAAGTTAATTGAACAATCTAAAGAATGGTCTTTGCAAATTTCTGAAGAATTAAAATATATTGGTACACTTTGTGTAGAATTTTTTATTGATAGGAATGATAATTTATATGTTAATGAAATAGCCCCACGAGTTCACAATTCTGGACATTTAACTATAAATGCCTTTAATGTGAGTCAATTTGAAAATCATATCAGAGCAGTATGTTCCTTAGAGCAAATTCCAATTAAAAAATTACACAACGCAGAAATGATAAACCTGATTGGTAATCAAATTGAGGATTATAGACGAAATTTAAAATTAAAAGATAATCAATTTTTTTTTGATTATCTAAAAAAAGAAATTAAAGATAAAAGAAAAATGGGACATCTAACAACGTTAAAATAAATGCTTAAAACAATCGAAGGAAACTTTGAAAATCCTGAAGTGAATGAACTTTTGACTAAGCATTTTATTGAATTAAGATCAGCATCTCCAAAAGGAAGTGCTCATGTGCTAGATATTGAAGGTTTAAAGGTTCCATCTATCAAATTTTGGAGTTTATGGAATGAAAAACAAATAATTGGGTGTGGTGCCTTAAAGATATTAGAGAAAGAACATGGAGAATTTAAATCAATAAGATTACACGATGAATTTCGAAAAAAAGGAAATGGAGTTAAATTGATCAATCACCTAATTGAAGAGGCTAAAAAATTAAAGATTATTCGTATAAGTATTGAAACAGGAGCGGGAAAATTTTTTGAACCTGCAAGAAAATTATTTGATTTATGTGGTTTTAAGCCCTGTAAGCCTTTTGCACACTACAAAGAAGATATTAATTCAATTTATTTATCTAAATTAATAGACAACAATTAAGATTAAAATTTAGAAAATTAATCTATTTTGTTGACAAAACTGATGAAATTATAAAGAAAGTCATAATTACTTAATTATAAGTAATAAATTAATATAACAAAAAGTAAGAAGAAAAAATATGAGTCTACAAGGAAAAGTAAAGTGGTTCAATCCAACCAAAGGATTTGGCTTCATTGAGAGAGAAGATAAAGAAAAAGATGTTTTCGTACATGTTTCAGCAGTTAGAGATGCTGGTATGAACGGTTTAGACGAGGGTCAGGCTTTGACTTTCGATGTTGAAGATGGTCCTAAAGGTCCTTCAGCAGTTAATTTAAAAACTGCATAATTTTCATTATTTAATTATTGGCTATAAGATTTACAATTTGATAAAGATTGTATAGTTGTAGCCAATAAATTAACTTTAACTCAAGTATAAATTAAAGAATGATCGGTATTTTAGGTGGCATGGGTACACAGGCTGGTCTAGACTTTTGTAACAAGCTTGCCATACTTTACAGAGGAAAAATAGATCAAGAGTATCCTCTATTTTTACTTTTTAATAAATCTAATATACCTGGTAGACCAGACTCAATTGGTGTTCATACCAAAAATTTATCAAATAAATCGAAAAATAAAAAAGTTGAAAAAAAATACGCATTAGTTTTAAAAAATTTAGTGCATGGATGTAATGTGCTGAAAAATAGTAAATGTAAATTTATTGTTATTCCTTGTAACACTGCTCATTATTGGTACAAAGATTTAAAAAAAAAAATAAGATTACCTATAATCAATATGCCAAAAGAGGTTTTTAATCATACAAAAAAAAAAATGTAAAAAAAACTCAATGATTGGATTACTTGCAACTGAGGGCACATTGAATACAGGCATATATAATAAATTTTTTGACAAAGACTATAATTTAATTTTTCCAAGTAATACATTACAAAAAAAATCTGTTAATAAAGCTATAAAGCTTGTTAAGATGGGAAATGTAAAGGCCGCAAGTAAAGTAATCAAACCCTCTATTGACTATTTAATTAAAAGAAAATGTAAAAAAATTATTCTTGGATGCACAGAACTTCCAATAGCAATATTTGCGTTTAAATCATTTAAAAAAATTAAAACCTCAAAAATATTTTTAGATCCTAATTTGATTTTAGCAAACGCTGCAATGAAAAAATATGTTAGATAATGAAATCTTACGACAAACCGTATATTTTACATGTTGCTGAAATTATCTATCTAGAAGTTGTAAAGATTAAGAATGAAAATGAGACTTTTTCTAATTCAGAATCTATAAATAAATTTATTGGATCGGAAACTTACAAAAAAATAAGCAGTGGCAAGTTTCATGATGATTGGTTTAATGAATTAGCCAAGAAAGATAAAAAAATTCCCAATGAAACAATGAGATTACTTAAAATTCAAAAAGAAATGATGATCAAGCAATTAATAGAATATCCAGAACTTTACTATACAAAAAGCCACTCTCCATTGGAAATTTCCAAAAGAGCATTTGATCATTTATGGAGAGTTTGTGAAAGCTACGAGTTATGGTGTAAAGAAACCAAACAAAAAGATTTAATATTGTTGAATATTACAGATTAATTTTTTATTTTTAGTTTTTTACGTGTGCTTGTTAATCTTTTTTCAACTAGCAGTTTAAATTCCTTATCAAAATTTGTTTGGCTATTTTGTTCAATCAACTTTTTATGTACTGCTGCGACTCTAGTTATTATCATACTCTCAAAATCTTCATTAATTTGACTTTTTGAATTATTCTTAGAAACTTCTTCCTTAAAGTAATTGAGTGAACTTTTTCCAGTCCTTTTTTTGAATTCATTGTCAATTAGTAGCTGTGTGCTTGCTTTAAAAACATTTCCAGATGAAGCTATCGTAAAAGCTGGTCCTAAAAAACTTGCAACTTGTACAAAGCCAGTCATTAATAAAAATGACGTTAAAAAGAGACAAATTTTAAAAAGTCTTAAAGTCATAAAATTAGGTTAGTTGATTTGGTAAAAGATCTCAATTACTAAATCGTTCAGAATAAGTCTTAATATAGATAGAATATTGTGATAATTCATTATTTTATTGTATTTTAGTCATGTCAAGAATATTTCCCTTCATATTTATCATTCTTTGGTCATCAGCTTTTATTACTACTAAGCCTATAGTAGATAATAGTGATCCTTTTTCAGCTTTAGCATTTAGATTTTTTATTGTAACTCTGGGATTCTATATATTCTCACTTCACTTAAAACAGTCAATAATTATTAATAAAAAACACTTAATAGAATCGGTTTTCAGCGGAATTCTTTTTCACGGTCTTTATCTAGGAGGGGTTTTCTATTCAATCTCTATTGGTATGCCAACTGGAATTGCTGCTTTGATAGTTACTCTACAACCAGTTTTAACAAATATATTGAGTGGACCGATACTAAATGAACAAATAACAATTAAACAGTGGGTTGGTGTTTTTCTAGGATTTATAGGTGCGTCGTTAGTTTTAGGACTCGATATTGGCTCAGATATCCCGCTTCTCGGATTAATTGCAACTGTAATAGCGTTACTTTCAATTACTGCATCTACTATTTGGCAAAAAAAGTTAAGCAAAAATTTAACATTATCGGTAAGTAATTTTTATCAAGCACTTGGTGGGTGTCTATTCCATATTCTTTTAATAATATTTTTTGTAAAACCGTACATTAATTTTAATAAAACGTTTCTTATAGCCATGAGTCATCAAATATTTCTTGTTTCTTTTGGAGCATTTACAATATTGATGTTCTTAATTAAGAAAAATTCTGCAAGTAAAACTGTATCTATTTTTTTTTTAATACCGACCACATCTGCTCTAATGGCTTGGTTTTTTTTGAATGAAAATTTAACTAATTTAGATATTCTAGGTTTTTTGATAACTTCTATAGGTGTATATATTGCTACAAGAGATTAAAAATGATTATATAATGTAAGATAATAAAAATTAATTAAAAAAAAATTATAATGTCAAAACTAAAATCAGATATTGAAATAGCTCGAAAAGCTAAAATGAAGCCAATCAGCAAAATTTTATCTAAAATGAATGTACCTGATAAAAATAGTGCATTTAGTCCCATGGGTAGACATATTGCAAAAATAAATTTTGAGTTTTTAGATAAACTTAAGAAAAAAAAGGATGGTCATTTAGTTTTAGTAACTGCAATTACTCCCACACCAGCTGGAGAAGGAAAGACAACAACCTCTGTTGGTTTAAATGATGGTCTGAATAAAATCGGGAAAAAATCAACTGTCTGTCTCAGGGAGCCAAGTCTTGGTCCATCTTTTGGAATGAAAGGTGGTGCCGCTGGAGGAGGTTATGCTCAAGTTGTACCTATGGAACAAATAAATTTACACTTTACAGGTGATTTTCATGCAATTACCTCTGCACATAATTTACTTTCGGCGATAATTGATAATCATATTTATTGGGGAAACAAGCTAGATATAGATGAGAATAGAATTGTTTGGAAACGCGTGCTGGACATGAACGACCGTGCGCTTAGATTTATTGATATTAACACTAGTGGGGTTGCTAAAGATTTTAAAAGAACTGATGGTTTTGATATCACAGTAGCATCTGAAGTAATGGCGATTTTTTGCCTCTCTAATGATTTAAAAGATTTAGAAAAAAAAATTGGCAATATAACTTTCGCTTATAATAAAGCCGGAGAGCCTCTATACGCGAGAGATCTTAAAGCTCATGGTCCCATGACAGTTTTACTTAAAGAAGCTATTAGACCAAATGTAACTCAAACTTTAGAAAATAATCCTGCAATTATACACGGTGGTCCATTTGCAAATATTGCACATGGATGTAACTCCGTTATTGCAACTAAAACAGCACTAAAATTATCAGATTACGTAGTCACAGAAGCAGGTTTTGGTGCAGATTTAGGCGCTGAAAAATTTTTAAATATAAAATGCAGAAAATCAGGTTTAGCTCCAAGCTGTGTAGTTATTGTAGCAACTATAAGAGCTTTAAAAATGCACGGTGGTGTCGAAAAGAAAGATTTAAAAAAAGAGAATGTAGACGCATTAAAAAAAGGGCTAATTAACCTAGAAAGACACATTTCGAATATAAAGAAATTCGGGTTAGAACCAATTGTAGCAATAAATCATTTTGTACTCGATACTAATCTAGAGATAAGAACTGTCTTAGATTTTTGTAAAGATAGAAAAGTTGAAGTGAGTGAGTGCAAACACTGGGCTAAGGGTGGAAAAGGTGCAATAGATCTAGCAAAAAAAGTTGTTCAAATTTGTAAAAAGAAAAAAAATAAATTTGATTTCTTATATAAGGACGACCTCAAATTATGGGATAAAATCGAATTGATAGCAAAACAAATTTATAAAGCTGATAAGATTACTGCAAATAGTGATGTTCTTAAAGAATTGGATAAATTTGAAAAAAATGGTCATAGAAATTTACCAGTTTGTATAGCTAAAACACAATATAGTTTTTCCACTGACCCGAAACTTAAAGGTGCTCCATCAAATCATGAAATACCAATTAGAGAAGTAAGACTATCATCAGGAGCAGAATTTGTGGTTGTTATCTGTGGGTCAGTAATGACAATGCCTGGACTACCAAAAGTACCTGCAGCTGACAACATTAAATTAAATAAAAAAGGTGAGATAGAAGGATTGTTTTAATCCAATTTTTTTAGCCAATTTTTAAGCTCCAGCATTCTATTTTGCTTATCAGAAATTAAAATTTCTTTTTTAATAAAAGATATATGTTTTTCAACTTCATCATCATTCTTAAATACTTTTCTATATTCTATTAATCTTTTCTTCCTAAACTTAATTAAACTTATCATTTTTTCATAAGTTATTTCAGGATGATATTGTAGACCCCAGACTTTGGTATTATTTATTTCAAAATAAAGACTTTGTATTTTATTAACTTTATTTGATGCTAAACAAATTCCTTTTTCTGGTAATTTTGTTACTTCATCAAAATTAAAGGCTGGGGAATTAAATTTTTTTTCTTTATTTTCATAAAGTGGATGTTCAAGACCGTGTCTATTAATTTCAATTTCCTTAGCTATGCCAACATGAGGATTATCAGCTTTCTTCACTTGCCCTCCTGCTGCAGTCACAGCTACTTGCATACCCCAACAAATAGCCAAGATTTTTTTCACTTTACTTTGACAATTTTTCATAAATTCAATTTGTTTTCTAATTTCAGGAGTATCATTATAAATATTCAAACTACTTCCTCCCCAGATCAATCCGTCATATTTTTGTAGGTTGTTACTGTAATTTTGAATATCTACATCTGAAGATGGATTCACCACATCTAGTGCTAAATCGTTTGTTAGGTAAGATAGACTATCTTTTAAACTCTCGGTATGTGTTTGAATACCTGCGTTAGAGAAGTTTTTATTCTCCTCTTTTATGTTTCCTTCAACAATAAGTATTTTCTTCATAAAATTTAAGTTTATTTTCCCATAATTTTTGAAAAAAGTTAATAGTACAATCCTGAGTTGTTTCTTTAATTTAATAACACTTTAAAAAATAAGGAAATTTAAAGTTCAAGATTAATTATTGCAGTATCTAAAGTCATGTGATTAGATCATATCAAATAAGAATGATTAACATAGCAAAAACGAGGGAGGAATTATGTTAGCAAGAATGTTTAAAAAGCTAACTTCTACTCTTACAGTAGTTGTAGCTTTATTTTCTTCAATCGCTTTACCTCAAACTGTATTTGGTGCTGAAACTCAATATTTTCCAGTAGCAAGTAGCCGTGTTGGACCATACTCAGCAATGGGAACTGGTTATTACGGAGCTCAAATTGATTACATGAATTATGTCAACATGACAGGTGGAGTCAACGGAGTGATGCTTACTTGGCAAGAATGTGAAACTGAGTATAACGCAGTAAAAACAGTTGAGTGTTATCAGCGACTTTTAGAAAAAGACGGTCAAAGAATAGTTGTGTTTGATACTTTAGGAACACCAGGAGCATACGCAGTAATTAATCGTATGGCAAAAGACAATGTTGTTTTAGCTCAATATGGTTATGGAAGAACTGACGGTGCTGATGGAAGAGTATGGCCTTGGGTATTTAATGCTGCAAGTCACTACTGGTCACAGATAGCTGTTAAATTAAAATTTATGGCACAAATCGAGGGCGGAATTGATAAGATGAAAGGTAAAAAAATCGTTCACTTACACATTGACTCTGCTTACGGTAGAGAGCCATTACCAGCAATGAGAAAAATTTGTAATGACTGGGGAGTTGAATTGATTGAAATATCAATCCCACCTCCAGGTCTTGAACAACAATCTCAGTGGCTACAAATCAGAAAAGAAAAACCTGATTGGGTTACTTTCTGGGGAGCAGGTTCTGGAATGAATTCAACAGCAATGACTAATGCTGCCAGAATAAATTTCCCAAGAGATAGAATGATGTATGTAACTTTTGGTGCTGCCGAAGAGGATATGTATCCAGCAGGTGATGCAGCTAAGGGAACTTACGCTGTAGCTAATGCTTTACCAGGAGAATATCCATTAGTTAAAAACATCAAAGATAAAGTATATGGTGGTGGAAAAGGTAACTTAGCTGATCCAAATAGGATTGGTTCAGTTTACTGGAACAGAGGACTAGGTGCTGCTGTAATGTGGATTGAGGGCTTAAGAAATGCTCAAAAAATGCACAACAAAGTTGGTAAGGCAGTTACTGGTGCTGAGTTTAGAGATGGTTACGAAGCTATCAACATGAATGAAGCAAGAATGAAAGAGTTAGGTATTGACGGAATGTTAGCTCCATTCTCTATTTCTTGTGCCAATCATGAGGGTGCTGGTAAGTTTGCTGTAATGCAGTGGGATGGAACTAAATTCAATCAGGTAACTGGTTGGGAAGCTCCAGGCGATCCTGCATTTATTAGGGGTCTTGTAGAGGCGTCTGCAGCTAAATTTGCTAAAGAGAACAACATTACACCAAAAAAATGTGGTTAATTAATTTAGAGATAAATTAATACTAATCTGAGGGGGTGTTTAAATAATTTAATTATTTAAACTCCCCCTTTAACTAAAATTTAATTTAATATAAAAAGAAAGCTTAATGAGTAACAGTTCAGCAAACATTCTAGACATAAAGAATATTGAGGTCAGATATGATGATGTTATTTTAGCTTTACACGATGTATCTTTGAAAGTTCCTAAAGGAAAAGTAGTTGCATTATTAGGAGCAAACGGAGCAGGAAAAAGTACTACATTAAAAGCAGTTTCAACTATGTTAGCTTCAGAAAGAGGCAAGGTTACAAATGGTTCAATTGAGTATGATGGAAACTCAATAAATAAACAAACTCCTTCGCAAATGGTTGGGCTTGGAATGGTCCAAGTGTTAGAAGGTAGAAGATGTTTTGGTCACCTTACTGTAGAGGAAAATATAATTTCAGGAGCATACTCAAGAAAATTATCTAAAGGTGATATTAATCAAGAATTAGAGAAAATTTATACTTATTTTATAAGACTTAAAGAAAGAAGAAAAAGTCAAGCAGCATTCACTTCAGGTGGAGAGCAACAAATGATAGCAGTTGCAAGAGCCATGATGGCTAAACCAAAAATGTTATTATTGGATGAGCCAACAATGGGTCTAGCACCTCAGTTAGTTGCTGAGATTTTTAATATTGTAAAAGAATTAAATACAAAAGAGGGTGTTAGTATTTTACTTGCTGAGCAAAACACTAACGTTGCACTAAAAAATTCAGATTATGGCTATATCATTGAGACTGGTAGAGTTATGCTAGATGGTACTGCAGAAAGTTTATTAAATGATGATAAAGTAAAAGAATTGTATTTAGGAATTTCAAAGAAAGGTAGAAAAAATTTTAGAGATGTTCTTAAAGAAGAAAGTTTAAAAAAAAGAAGTAATTAAAGATGGAATACGAGAGAAAATTTAAAATTGGAAAACCAATATTAGAGGTGAATAATATCTCTCTCTCTTTCGGTGGTGTTAAGGCAATAACTGACACTTCTTTCAATGTACTTGAGCATGAAGTTAGAGCAATAATTGGACCTAATGGAGCTGGAAAAAGCTCAATGTTAAATTGTATTAATGGAATTTATAAGCCTCAACAAGGAACCGTTTCTTTTAAAGGAAAACAAATACCTGATATTACTCCAAATATTATGGCACAAATGGGCTTATCTAGAACTTTCCAAAACTTAGCTCTTTTTAAAAGAATGTCAGTTTTAGACAATATTTTAGTTGGCAGGAAACTTCATACAAAAACAAATTTTCTTGAAGTCGCTTTACAACTTCCTAAAGTAAAAAAAGAGGAAAAACAGAACAGAGATAGATCTGAGGAGATAATTAGTTTTTTAGAGATTGAAGATATTAAAGATACACCAGTTGGAAAACTTCCTTATGGATTGCAAAAGAAAGTTGAGTTAGGTCGAGCACTTGCAACAGACTCTACAATAATTTTATTAGATGAGCCGATGGCTGGTATGAATGTTGAGGAAAAAAGAGACATGTGTAGATTTATTTTAAAAGTAAATGATGAACTAGGCACAACTATGGTGCTTATTGAGCACGATATGGGAGTAGTTATGGATATATCAGACAGAGTGGTTGTGCTTGATTATGGTAAAGTTATTGGTGATGGTACACCAGATGAAATAATGGCAAATCAAAAAGTTATAGACGCTTATTTAGGAGTAGAACACTAGGATAAACATATGGTTGATGAATTATTATTTTTCATGGAAGTTGTAGTTGGCGGTTTGCTTGCTGGTACGATGTACTCTCTAGTCGCTTTAGGATTCGTTCTAATTTTTAAAGCCTCAGCAACTTTTAACTTCTCACAAGGGGCTATGGTTTTCTTCTCAGTGCTTGCCTTTTGTGGTTTCATGCAAGATTTTAATATACCTTTTGTGCTTGCATTTATTTTGGCTGCTCTTTTGATGGTAGTAGTTGGTTTATGTACTGAAAGATTAGTTTTAAGACCTCTGATGAATGCTAGCGAAGACACAGTACTAATGGCTACAATCGGTCTAGGGTATGTTTTAGAAGGACTTGCTCAAGCAGCATGGGGAGTAGAAGTAAGAAGACTAGATTTAGGTATTGGAGACTTTCCAGTACCGTGGATCGCTGATAATTTAAAACTATTTATTAGTGCGCTTGATATTTTTGCAGGATTAGTGGCAGCTTTAATGATTATTGGTTTATTCCTTTTATTCAAATATACAAAAATTGGCCTCGGTTTGAGAGCTGTAGCAGATGATGCGGGTGCTGCTAGTTCAATAGGTATACCTTTAAAACATATTATGTTATTAGTTTGGTCAGCTGCTGGAGTTGTAGCTTTAGTCGCTGGGTGTATGTGGGGTGCAAGAGCCGGTGTTCAATTTGCTCTAGTTGATTTAGCATTAAAAGCTTTACCAGTCTTAATTATAGGTGGTTTCTCATCTATTCCAGGTGCAATTGTAGGTGGCTTAATTATTGGTGCAACAGAAAAAGTATTAGAAGTTTATATTGGACCATTTTTTGGAGGAGCAATTGAGGGATGGGCTCCTTACGTATTAGCAATATTCTTTTTATTATATAGACCAGAAGGTTTATTTGGAGAAAAAATCATTAGGAGAGTTTAATATATGAAACCAGTTTTTATGACTTACACAAAAAAAGACCTAATTAACTTAGCTGTCTGTATGGTTCTAAGTGTATTAGTAATACCAACATTTATTACAACAGAATATTGGTACACCTCCATATTAATTCCTTGGCTTTGCTTAGCCTTAGCTACAATTGGACAACAAGTTGTTATGGGTTATACGGGACAATTAGCTTTAGGAGCAGCTGGCTTTATGGCTGCTGGTGCTTTTGCAATGTTTAACCTTATTTTGCGAGTGCCTGACCTTGGTTTCGTAGGCTCACTAATAGTGTCAGGTTTGATTGCAGCAGCTTTTGGAATTTTGTTTGGTCTACCAAGTTTAAAAGTAAGGGGAATTTATCTAATGGTGGCAACTCTAGCTTCACAGTTTTTTATCATATGGATGATAGATAAATTTGGTTGGTTTAAAAACTACGACTCATCAGGAATTATTACTGCCCAAGACATAGTTATCTTAGGAAAACCATTTACAACTCCATTAGCGATGTATTTTGTATGTTTAGCTGTTACAACAGTTTTAACTTTATTGGCTATGAACATGGCGAGAGGAAGCACAGGCAGGAATTGGATGGCAGTTAGAGATATGGATATCGCTGCAGAGTCTATGGGAGTTTCATTATTAAAAACCAAAGTCCAGGCATTTGCTATCAGCGCGTTTTATTGTGGAGTAGCTGGTGCTCTTTTTGCATTTTGTTATCTTAAATCTCTTGAGCCAGTCGCTTTTGATATTAAATTATCTTTTAAAATATTATTTATGTGTATCTTAGGTGGACTTGGCACAATAAATGGTGCTTTTATTGGAGCAGCTTTTATCTTACTTTTTCCAGTTCTTTTGAATGCTGTAGGAAACAATGTATTTCACGGAGCTATTGATGCTACAATTATTTCATCAATTGAACAGGTAATATTTGGTGGTTTAATGATTATATTTATGATTTACGAACCTTTAGGGATGGCCAAGTTATGGGAAAATATAAAACAAAAAATGAGTTTGAAGTTCCAATCCTCGAATGTCAAAGATTTGAAATCTTCTTTAAGTAAAAAATCTTAATTTTAGTGGATAAAAAAAAACTAATCATTGCACTTTTAATAGGTATTATAATTGGATTTCTAGTAGAAAATAACTTCTTAGTTTTTTAAAAAAAATTAAATTTTTTTGTTATGTATGATTGTTTTTAACAAATGATACATCAAAGGAATTTTTTTTTTATCAATTTTTCTTAAGATATATGGTGCGATTTCTCTAGCAAGTTGCTCACCTTCTACAGTTTCTCTGGGCATATACTTTTTTTTTGCAGCGGCAAACGTAAAACCCTTACCAAGAAAGTCTCCCATTTTACTATTTCTTCCACCGATAGCACTCACGTATAAATCACCAATACCTGCAAGCCCTAATATTGTTGACGCGTCTCCTTTAAAATATTTGATTAAAAATTTCATTTCATTCACACTTTTTTGAAATAAATCTGACTCAGCATTTAAATTTTGACCTGTACCAATAACCATTGCGTATATATTTTTAATTGCTGAACAAATTTCAATACCAATAATATCCTTTGAAAATTCGGTTAAATAATACTTGGTAGATATAATTTTTCCAATCTGCTTTGCAATTTTAATATTCTTATTGGCAACAACTACACTGGTCTTATTTTTTTTGGCTAATTCTTTAGCTAAACATGGTCCTTTTAAGACTGACACGTTAGTAACATTATAATTATTTTTTAATAAGTCTGAAATCGTTAAAAGCTTTTTCTTTTTTTTATCGTATTTTAATCCTTTAGTAAGAACTAGTAATGGAGTTTTAATGCTCAAATCTTTTAGTTCTTTTCCTATAAAATCTATACCAGCAAGACTTAATGCAATCACAATTAAATCATATCTTTTCTTGAATATATCTTTTGAGTAATTCACAAATCTTAATTTTTTTGGAAGATTAAGTTTCAAAGAAGAATGAAACTTTTTCTTTGAAGATAGGTTTTTAATAAAAATTTTATTATATGGCTCTGTGATAGTAACAAGATTATTTTTTTCTAAACAGGGAATTGAAAAAGCAGAGCCCATAGCGCCACCACCAATGATTAATATTTTACTCATATAATTTATTTAAATTTTACAATTATAAAAATTTCAACTAACACTTGAATAAAGCTTAACATAGAATTTCTTAATATAAAATTACTTATAATTTATATTAATATAGGTTTATTTATAGTTTGAATATAAAAAAAATTATCGTTAATGATAATTTAACTTTAGCTTAAAAATTTAAAATGCAAAACCGTAAGTTTAAATACTCTAAATTTTTGTTAAATAAAAATTATAATTTTAATAAAGAATATGTTTTAAAATACTTACCATCGAAATTTTTAATTGATGCTTATAAAAGTATTTCAAAATGGAAAGGCTACCGTCCTACCCCTTTGTTAAATTTAAGTAGATTAAATAAAGATTTAAAACTTAATAATATATTTTACAAGGACGAGTCAAAAAGATTTAATTTAAAATCTTTCAAAGCTTTAGGGGGTGCATATGCTGTGGAAAAAATTTCGAAAAAAAAAAATAAGATTACTGTCTCATCAGCAACAGCTGGAAATCATGGAAGATCCGTAGCCTGGGGGGCAAAAAAATTAAAATTAAAATGTAAAATTTTTGTCAGTCAACATGTAAGTAAAACAAGAGTAGATGAGATAGAAAAATTTGGTGCAGAGGTGATAAGAGTTAAAGGAAATTATGAAGACTCTTTAAGAAAATGCCAGAAATTATCAAGAAAAAATAATTGGAGTATTATACAGGATGTTTCAACAAAAAATTATAGATTTGTTCCCCAACTTACTATGGCAGGTTATTCTATTTTGATTAGGGAAATCTCTAAACAAACTAATCAATATATCACTCATATATTTCTTCAAGCCGGTGTAGGAGGATTAGCTGCTGGTTTAGTGGCTGGAGTAGCAAAATACTTTAAGAGAATTCCTAAAATTATAGTTGTAGAACCAGATAGAGCTGATTGTGTACTCCAAAGTATAAAAAGTAAAAAATTAAAAAAGATAAAAATTAAAAAAGAAAGTATTATGGGCGGAATGTCATGTAATGAGATGTCTCTTGTACCATGGCAGATATTAAAAAAGGCAACTAACTGTTGTGTTTCGGTTTCTGATAATAATGTAGCAAGAGCAGTAGCTAATTTAAAAGATAAAAAATTTAGCAAATCTTCAATAATTGGTGGTGAGTGTGCCACACCTGGAATAATTGCTTTAATTGGAATATGTAACGATAAAAAAACTAGAAAATTGATCAATCTTGATCAAAATTCAAATGTATTGGTAATAGGATGCGAAGGAAATGCAGATGTCAAACTTTACAAACAACTGCTATCTAAGGGAAGAAGATAAAAAATTTATATGACAAAAAATGCTATTACATGGATAAGGGAGGACTTTAGAATTGAAAATAATCCTGCTTTGTCTTACGCAACTCAAAATCATGAAAATGTACTCGCCCTATACATTTATAATAAAAATGACTATGACAATAAAAGAGAAGCCCAAAAATGGTGGCTTTCAAGATCTCTAGAAACATTTAGATCTGAATTATCTAAATACAAAATTAATCTTCAGATACTGGCAGGAGATGAATTAGATGTATTTTCAAAAATTAAAAAGAAAGATAATTACTCAATATATTGGAATAAAATTTACGAACCTGACGTAATTGAAAAAGGAAAAAAAATTAGAGATATTTTCGTTAAAAATGAAATTGAATTTAAATATTTTAAAGGAAATATTTTAAATGAGTTTCAAGAAGTAACTAAAAATGATGGAACACCTTTTAAAGTGTTTACTCCTTTTTGGAGAAATGCTGAACAAAAATTTTTAGGTTTACCACCAAGTAAAAATTATGTTGTCAAAAAAAAAATAAAAACGCTATCTTTTTTTAAAAACTGTATAGAGCCAAAAGACGTGCTTCCAAAAAATAATTGGTACAAAAAATTTGAAAATTATTGGAAGGTTTCTGAAGATGAGACAAAAAAAATTCTAAATAATTTAGTTAACAAAAAAATAAAAGATTATGGATCTGCCAGAGATTATCCATCAGTTGAGGGTACGTCAAAATTATCTCCATATATTAAACATGGACAAATTCATGTAAGTACCATCTGGAAAAAATGTAACGAGATTGGGTCGAAAGGAATTGGCTACAGGAAATATATCAATGAATTAGGTTGGCGTGAGTTTTCACATAGTTTAATTAATTATTTTCCAGAGTTTTTAAAAGGAAACTATAGGAAAGAATTTGATAAATTTCCTTGGGTAAAGAATAATAAATTTTTAAAAGCATGGAAGTCAGGTATGACAGGTTATCCTATTGTAGATGCTGGAATGAGAGAACTTTACGAAACCGGCTGGATGCACAATCGAATAAGAATGGTTGTTGGTTCTTTTTTGGTAAAGCATTTGAGAATAAATTGGACTGAGGGTGAAAAATATTTTAGAAATTGCTTATTAGATTTTAATAAAGCAAATAATGTAGCACAATGGCAATGGGTTGCAGGTTGTGGTGCAGATGCAGCTCCATACTTCAGAATATTTAATCCTATCCTTCAAGGAGAAAAATTTGATAAAGAGGGCTTATATGTAAAAAAATGGGTGCCAGAATTAAATAAAGTTCCGCAAAAGTTTATTCATAAACCATGGGAGATGGAATTAAAATATCAACAAGCTATAAATACGATCATTGGAGAAGATTACCCAAAACCAATTGTAATACATGAGGAAGCACGAGCCTCAGCTTTAAAAGCTTTTCAAAGTTTAAAAAAAAATTAAATTTCTCCTAAAAAATGGTGAATTATTGTTCGTGTTTGGGGCTTTAGTCTATGCTCAAACAAATAGATACCTTGCCAAGTACCAAGTAATAATTCACCATTTTCAACACTCAGTGATATCTGATTATTTGTTAAACTTGCTTTTATATGTGCTGGCATATCATCTTTGCCCTCTGTTGTATGAATATACAAATTGTTATCCATTGGTGCTAGATTATTAAAATAGTTAATCAGATCAGTTCGAACATCTGGATCTGCATTTTCTTGAATTATCAAAGAAGCACTTGTGTGTTGAATACTTAAATTCAGAATACCATTTTTAAATTTATTTTCATTTATCCAGCTAATAGTTTGATCTGTAAATTCATACAATTTTTGTCCACTAGTATTAATTTTAAAGTTATTAAATTTTTGTATCATAATTTGAAATTTGAGGACGTTAATTCATATAAACGACTTATTGTTCTTTTAAATGGTTCTTTTAATGATTTTGCAGAGCTTAATTCATTTAAATCATTATCTGCAGTCACTGCAATTGGTATTTTCTTATCATAAACTATATCAATTAAGGTTATAAAACGGTGCTGTTGATTGGAATTTATGTCATTAAATTGTGGGATTTGATCAATAACTATAAATTCAGACACTTTAATAATTTCCAAATAATCTTCAGCACCTAAATTTTTATTACACAATTCATCAAAATTAAATCTTACGATACCCTGATAGTATTGATTAATTTGAAAATTTCTTCCTTTAATATTAAGTATCATATCAGTTTTTTTTTTATCTTTTGAAATTATTCGAAAAAACTTATTCATCTTAAAGTTTGTTTCTTGGTTTAAAGGAAAAAAATACCTATCACTTTGATTATCTTTTGATTTTCTATAATCATCATCGATTATAAGCTCATGCTCATTGGTCTTTTTTTTCATAATTTCAATAAATGGCTTGAATTGATCTCTTTGAAGACCATCTTTATATAATTCAGAGATCATTATATTCGAAGTAATAATAATTTTTATGTTTGCACTAAATATCTTATGAAATAATTTACCTAATATCATAGCATCTACTATATTGGTGACTTGAAACTCATCAAAGTAAATTAATGAAGCCTTTGATTTTAAATTTTTCACGAATAAACTAATAATATCTTCGTCTCTTTTGTTTCTGTTCTCATGAACAAAATCATGAAAATTTAGCATAAATTCGTTAAAATGAAGTCTTATTTTTTTTTGAGAAATCAAATTAAAAAAAAAATCTAAAATCATCGTTTTTCCTACACCAACACCGCCGTGAAGATAAAAACCTTTTTTAGAGTCTTTTTTTTTAAAAAAATCCAAAATAGATAAATTAAAATTAGTATCATAAAAATCTTGGATTTTCCTGATTGCAAGAATTTGATTTTGATTAATTTCTAAATTTTTTGAGTCACAAAATAATCTAAATTTTTCCTCAAGATTTTTTTGCATCATTTTTTTTTATTTTAAAATCAATACCATATTCAGATCTTGGACCTTTTCTTAAACCAAAAGGTCCAGCAATAAATATTGTCAATGGTTTTGTTCCTGGTTCGAGATCAACTCTATGTAAATTATTTGCTGATCTAAAACCAATATATCCTGGTGGTCGCCAATATTTTCCAGAACTTAAAGTTTCCCAATATCCTCCTTTAATTACTATGGTTATATAAGGAAATGGGTGGTTATGAACTCCTTCACCATGATCATCAGTCAACATCTCATGAATTAAAATATTAAATGGGAACCATTTGGGTCGATGTCTAAAAATTAAGAAATATCTATTCATCCACGGTTTGGCTAAATCAAATCTTGGGTGTGATGGCCCCCT
The DNA here is from genome assembly GCA_902514945.1 of uncultured Pelagibacteraceae bacterium. Taxonomy (GTDB): domain Bacteria; phylum Pseudomonadota; class Alphaproteobacteria; order Pelagibacterales; family Pelagibacteraceae; genus Pelagibacter. The sequence goes on from CABXSO010000003.1 coordinate 25,227, forward strand.
GTCCAAAACAACTTTTTTTCTTCCTAATCTATCTAAAAATTTTAAAAACATTAATTTAGTTTAATTATAGCATTTTCTTTTACTAGATATAAATTATCATTCATAACAACAGGGCGTGAAATTTTATCATTATCAATTTTAAGAGTTGAAATTGTCTTGCCAGATTTTATATCAATTACTAATAATTTTCCTATATTTGTTGATAAATATATATTTTTTAAACCAACAATAAATCCTGTAGGTGTAATCTTATCTCTTTTTTTTGGATTAAAATTATCAAATATATCTGTGACTTTAATTATATTTCCAGTAATTCTATCAATTACTACCAAGTAACCCTCTAATGAAATTGAGATTAAAAAGTTTTCAATTAAAGTAGGTCTTAAATTTGAATTAACAGTATTTTCCCAATTAAAACTTCCAGATTTTATATCTACAGAAAAAAATTGATTTTTATTGTTTGAAAAAAATAAATTATTTTCATCTGCAATTATGTCTGATGTTTCAAGAGAGAAATTAGATTCATATACAACATTACTCCGAGTTGGTAATTGCCAAATTAATGCACCATCATTTACATTAACCGCACTAATGTCACCTAAAGAATTATTAAAGTAAATTACATCATCTATAATTGCCATTGATAATCGTTTTTGAGATCTTATTAATGCCATTTCTGTTTGAAAATTCCATAGCTCTTTTCCATTCTTGATAGAAAAGCATCTTAATGTATTAGTAAAATCAATTACAAAAAAACGATCCTTATAAATCTTTATTTGTGAATTAAATGGTGCTGAATTATTTTTAGACCAAATTAAATCTCCATTTTCTAAATTTAAAATGTAATATTTGGATAAATTATCTACAACGACTAAAAATTTATTGTTATTAGCAAATTGTAAGATTGGATTTAATTTTTTTTCTGATTTCGAGTAATAATTTTTTTTCCAAATTAATTTTGAATTTTTATCAAATTGTAGAATTGTACCCTTATCGTCAAAAAAAATTATGTTTTTATTGTTAAAAGATATAACTGGTTCAAATTGATAAAAATTTTCAATTTTTGAAAATTTATATTTTGAAGATTTCTTCAATGAACCATTAAAGTTCACTCTTCCATCATTGTTTGTAAGTTCTTTCGATAATTTATTTGTTTTTATAATTGGACTTAAATTTAAATTTATTTTTGTATTTAACTCCTTGCTTAGAGCTTCTTTATTACTAAAAATTTTTTCAAATTTTTTTTCTTTTATTTCTTTTATTTTTTCTGAAGTCCAAAATTTAGAGTTTTTATTAAAAGAACAGCCAGAGCATAAAATAATAATAAAAAATAAATTAAATATCTTATTCACTTAAATCTCTATAAAGCCTTTTTTGAGCCTCTATTTTAATTTCTTCGTTGACATCTTTTAAATTAATAATTTGGTTAAAGAATTCTTTTGATTTTTGCATTTCATTCTTTGAATAAAAATACTCTGCCATTAAGTATAATGCGTGAGATTTCCAAACACTCTCTGATTTAATTATAGGATTAAGAATTTTTAAAAGATCGTTTTCATTACTATTGTCTGCATTATAAAGAGCTTTTTTATAAATATTTAAATTTTTAATTTCTTCATCAAGAGATATTTCCTCAATTACAACATTAAATAAATTGTTTATTTTTTCTTTTTCATTAATCAATTTATTATCTATTATAAAATAAAGGGATAATGGTGAATAAGTAGGATCTTTTTTGTTAATCAATTCAATTAAGTTCTGAGCTGTTTTTTCTTTATTATTTTTTGAATAACCAATAATGATTGAATTATAAGTATCCGATATTTCTATCTTTTGTTTTTTTTTATATTCACCCAGTACAAAATAACTAATTAACAATAAAAGGATAGCAGTTATTCCTAAAATTAATTTTTTTTTATTTTGTATAAAAAAATTTTTAATTTTTTCATTTCTGGTATTGGTATTTATTATTGATATATCCTCATCCATACTTAGATCATGTTTCTTAAAACGTACTGAAGTATTCCACCATTTTTATAGTATTCCAATTCATTTTTTGTATCAATTCTGCATAGTGTTTCTATTATTTTTACTTCACCTGACAAATATTTAATCTCAACTTTTACTTTATCAGATGGATTAATACCTTTTTCAATATCTACTATACTTATTAACTCTGACCCTACTAGATTTAAATTTTGTCTGTTCATATTGTAAATAAACTGTAGTGGTAATACTCCCATGCCAATCAAATTAGACCTATGTATTCTCTCAAAGCTTTCTGCAATTACTACTTTCACTCCTAATAATTTGGTTCCTTTTGCAGCCCAATCACGAGACGAACCTGTTCCATATTCTTTTCCACCAATCACAACCAAATCTGTTCCTCTTTTTTTATACTCTACGACTGCATCATAAACTGTCATTACTTTTTCTTCAGGGTACAATTTTGTAAATCCACCTTCGGTACCAGGTGCCATCTCATTTTTAATTCTTATATTTGCAAATGTGCCTCTCATCATAACTTCATGATTTCCACGCCTTGAACCATAAGAATTATAATCTTTAGGCAGAATTTGATAATTCATAAAATATTCACCTGTTGGACTATTCTTTTGAATGTTTCCAGCTGGAGAGATATGATCTGTTGTAACCATATCACCCAAAATTAATAATGGTCGTGCATCTTTAATTTCTTTAAAGCCCTCAGGCTCATCAGTAAGGTTATCAAAAAATGGAGGTTTTTTTACATAGGTAGAGTTTTCATCCCAACTATAAATGCTACTTTCTTCTGTTTTTATCTCCTGCCATTGTTTTGGTCCCTCAGAAACGTTAGAATATCTTTTAACAAACATATTTGCATTTAGTGACTTTTTTAAAGTCTCCTCTATTTCTTTATTTGAAGGCCAAATATCTTTTAAAAATACGTCCTTGCCATTTTTATTTTTTCCAAATGAATCTTTAAATAAATCAAATTCCATATGACCTGCAAGTGCATAAGCAACAACCAATGGAGGGGATGCCAAATAGTTAGCTTTTATATGAGGTGAGATTCTTCCTTCAAAGTTTCTATTGCCAGACAAAACTGAGACCGCGTACAAATTTTCTTTTTGAATACCTTCAACAATATTTTCTGCTAATGGACCAGAATTACCAATGCAAGTTGTGCAGCCATAACCTACTAAGTTAAATCCTAGCTGATCTAAATATGTATTTAAACCTGCTTTTTCTAGATAATCTGTAACAACTTTAGATCCAGGAGCCAAGGATGTTTTAACCCAGGGTTTAACGTTTAATCCTAACTCAACTGCTTTTTTTGCTAGCAATCCAGCTCCAATTAAAACATTTGGATTTGATGTGTTAGTGCATGATGTGATTGCTGCTATTAATATTGAACCATCTTTTATTTCATAATCTGTGTCCTTTACCTTAAATATTTTATAATCTTCTCTATTTGTAGCTTTCTTAAATACTTCTTTAAAATTTTGGGATGCATCTGATAAAAGAACTTTATCTTGTGGTCTTTTAGGTCCTGAAATAGTAGGAACAACCGTAGACATATCTAGAGAAATTTTATTAGTAAATTCTATTTCATTTGTTGCCCAAAGACCTTGCTCTTTTGCGTATTTTTCAACAATTTCTACAGTCTCTTTGTCTCTTCCAGAAAATTCTAAGTACTTTAAAGTCTCTTCATCTATTGGAAAAAATCCACAAGTAGCTCCATACTCGGGAGCCATGTTAGCAATTGTTGCTCTATCTGCTAATGTGAGATTTTTCAACCCTTCACCATAGAATTCTACAAACTTTCCTACAACACCTTTGTCTCTTAACATTTTAACAACAGTAAGGACTAAATCTGTAGCCGTCGTGCCCTCTGGCATTTTTTTTGTAAATTCAAATCCTATAACCTCAGGAATTAACATTGAAATTGGTTGGCCTAACATACCAGCTTCAGCTTCAATTCCACCAACGCCCCAACCTAGAACTGATAAACCATTTACCATTGTTGTGTGACTATCGGTTCCAACAAGTGTGTCAGGAAATAAATATTCTTCTTCATTATATTTTTCTGACCAAACTACTTTCGATAAATATTCTAAATTTACTTGATGACAAATACCAGTTCCTGGAGGAACAATCCTAAAATTATTAAATGCACTTTGGCCCCATTTTAGAAAAGAATATCTTTCACCATTTCTCTTAAATTCAATATCTACATTTTTTTCAAAGGAATCCTTTTTAGCTGATTGATCAACTTGAACCGAATGATCAATGACTAGGTCGACAGCAGAAAGGGGATTTATTGTGTTTGGATCTTTATTTTTTTCTTTCACAGCTTCTCTCATTGCAGCCAAATCAGCTACAGCTGGTATTCCTGTATAGTCTTGAAGTAAAACTCTTGCTGGTCTGTAAGCTATTTCAGTTTGAGATTTTTTTGTATTAAGCCATGATTTGATTGCCTCGATTTGACTCTTATTTACTGATAAATCGTCTTCATATCTTAAGAGGTTTTCTAATAAAACTTTAAGTGATTTTGGTAATTTTGATATACCATCTAGTCCATTCGCCTCTGCTTTTGATAATGAGTAAATTTTAAAATTTTTTCCATTTATCTTTATATCTGATAATGATTTATAAGAGTTTTTGTTTCCTGGTTTCATACTTTATATATAAAATGTAATTATGCTCAAAAGAAGAAGCCCTGACATAACATAATTAAAATATTTAATAAATTTCTCATTTGTCGCAAATTTCCTAAGGTATTTACCAACGAAAGTCCAGAAAGTAATACTGGATAACGAAACTACAAAAGCAAATAAAACAACTTGAGTCGCATAATTTAAATAATTTTCTCCGTACTCAACATAAGTAGATACTATGATAATTCCTATCAAAACACCTTTTGGATTTAAAAATTGAAAAATGAAAGTATCAAAAAAAGAGATTGGATTTATATCTTTTTTTTCAGTTGAGGATTTTGAAAAACTAATCTTGTAAGCTAAATAGACCAAAAATAAACTTCCCAGATATTTTAATACAGTTTGGATAATTGGAAATAATTTAAAAATATTAACTAAACCAATGGTTAGAGCAAATACTACTGAAGTAAATCCAAGTGTGACACCAAAAATATGTGGTATTGTTTTTTTAATTCCAAAATTAAAACCCGAATATGATGCAACTACATTGTTTGGACCAGGTGTATAAGCAGCAACTATCCAAAATAGTGCCATAGATAAAAATTCTGGATGCATAGTTAAGCTATAGGCAAACCATTTTCTGCTTTTTGAGATGGATGGACTAATGTAACTTTACCCTCAGTGTCTATAGAACCTAAGAGTAAAAACTGTGATTTAACACCAGCTATATTTTTCTCAGGAAAATTACAAATGCCGACAACTTGTCTGCCGACTAAATTTTCCTCATTATAAAAATGTGTAATTTGAGCTGAAGAAGTCTTAACACCAATTTCTTTGCCAAAGTCTACCTCTATTACTAGAGATGGTTTTCTAGCTTTTTCATTTTTTTTTACAGTTAATACTGTTCCAAGTCTAATATCTATTTTTTCGAACTGATCGTAGGTTATTTGTGGTTTCATAATAATAATGTATAATTAATTTAATTATGGGTATTGATAACAATTTATACGAAAAATCAATAAAGATATTGACTGATCTAATATCTTTTCAAACTATTTCTGGAAGTGATAATACCGAATTAATAAGTTATTGTGAAAAAATCCTAAATAATCTTGGTATAGAAACATTTAAAGTTTTTGATGATGAAAAAAAACGAGTAAATTTATTTGGAACTTTAAAAGCAAAAAAAGCAAATAGGAAAAAACCAATTATATTTTCTGGTCATACTGATGTAGTTCCAATTTCAAAAGGGTGGTCAACCGATCCTTTTAAAGCAACAATAATAAATAAAAAATTATATGGTCGAGGATCTTGTGATATGAAAGGATTTATTGCATGTACTCTTGCTTATGCTCCAATTCTTACTCAAAATAATTTAGATCGTGATTTTCATTTTTGCTACACTTTTGATGAAGAAACCGCATGTATAGGTGCACCGCTATTAATTAAAGAGATGAAAAAAAGAAATATTAAAAATGGAATATGTATAGTTGGTGAACCAACCAAAATGAAAATTATTGATGGTCATAAAGGTATGAATGAGTATACTACGTATTTTGGAGGGCTTGCAGGACATAGTTCAAAACCACATGAAGGTGTTAATGCAATCGAATATGCTTCAAGATATATAATTAAACTATTAGAGATTAGAAAAGAATTAATTAAACGAGCACCAAAAGATTGTATATTTGATCCTCCACATTCCACACTTTCTGTAGGAGGTATATCAGGTGGTATTGCACACAACGTAATTGCCGACAAGTGTCAAGTTGAATGGGAAACTAGACCAGTTAATAAGTCAGATGGTGATTTTGTAACTCAAGAAATTGAAAAATTTACAAATAACGAACTTTTAAGTGATATGAAAAAAGTTTTCCCAAAATCCTACATTAAGAAAGAGATTATTGGAGAAGTTATTGGCTTTGAAAAAATAGAGGCATCTGAAGCATGTGAATTTGTTGCCTCGGTTACAGGTGATAATTCAAGACAAGTTGTATCTTTTGGAACTGAAGCTGGATTATTTCAAGAGGTGGGTATAAGCACGGTCGTATGCGGACCTGGCTCTATAGAACAAGCACATAAAATTGATGAGTTTATTGAACTTGATGAACTAAAAAAATGTTTAAATTTTCTAGAAGGTATTAAGAACAGATCAATAAATTAATTACTCAAGTGTAAGAACTACATCGGGTCGGTTTGCATAAAAACCTTGATCGTCAGCAGCGGTTCCAGTACAATCAGTTGCTAATCCAGCTTTTTCTAAATATCCCAATGCTGTTGATGTTCCAAAAGCAACTTTAACTGTTGGAATTTTTCCAGCCTCCATAGTAAATGGTGCCGCAAGTGCTTCTCTATACTCAAAAAAAGCATCACCGGCATCAACTGTTCCTGTTGCTGAGTCTGTTCCTGTTCCGTCACCAGCTGTAGTGCTGTTCATTACATCTCCATGACTTGTACCAGCTGGAATACCTGCATAATAAGTTCCAGCAACTGCAGCTCCTGAAGTTTTGCTTCCTATTCCGTTCACGCTGGCGGTTCCAGTTGAACTTGCAATAGTATAGCAAGTTGTTGCTCCACTTGTAACACTACCAGCAACTGTAAAAGCTCTATTCATAGTAATCTGGAAATAAGTATAAGTTTTTCCAAATTCAACTTTTGATAAATCTCCTAAACTTGCTGCTGCTGCTCCAGCCGAAGTAGATGCAATATCAATAGACCCAGAATTACCAGAATATAAAACTATAGGATTATTACATGAGGCATCAGTACTGGTGCTGTCACAAATTTCAATTCTTGTTATTGTAATTTTATAAGTTGTTGCCTCAGCTTCAATTGCAAAAGAATTTGTGTTAAAAAAAGTTAAGATAAATAAAATTATAAAAAAAATATTTCTCATATTATTGACTTGTAATAATTACTGAACCTTGAATTTCTATAGTTAAATCGTTATTTCTTCGAACTTTTTCATTTAATTTTGCTTGCATGTCCTCTTTTTCAAAAGCTACATCAGATAATCCCTCATCCATCGTTCTTATATTTTCTCTAGGCGGATAAACAAATAATAGTTCAGCTTCCAAAACATCATCTACACCAGTAAGAGAAGAGTCGTCGATTGATAAGTTCAATTGTAATGAAGGGTTTATATTTAATTCTGAAATATATTTATTTCCTTTTGAGTCTTTTGAGGTTTTTTCACCCTCCCATTTATAACCTTTGAAACTAAATTTTGCCCAAGGTGCATAAGGAACTTGGGTGGTTAAGTTGTAATCCCAGCCACTAAGTATTTGTTCAGCTGTTCCATCAATAGTTTTCATATTTGTTATCTTTTGGTATCGATTTAAAGATAGATCTAATAGCGATGCTTTTGCTTCAAGTCCATATCCCAATCTCCTGTGCCCCTCGAACATGTCTGCATCAATAAAAGTATTTGCGCCATAAATCATTGAATTATCATTACTTAATTTTCTATAACCAATACCTAAATTACCATGAATTCTTCCATCACTATTTACCTCTTTAGTTCTCAAGCTAAATTGCGTGAATAAGTTTGAATTATCCTCCTCGAGGATATTTCTAAGGCCTAAAATTGAAAATTTTATCTGATCTTCATCCTTATCATTTAATTTAATAGATGTTTCAGTTAATCCCTCGCCAGGAATAAGATTTGAAATGTACTCACTTATTTTGGTATCTAAACTCTCTGCATTAGAGTTTGAGACTAAACCTAAGCTGAAAATAAAAAATATAGCTATTATCTTTTTTAACATTTTTTTTTGTAATTATAAGTATATATATATAATTATTACTATTTTTAAAATAACTAATCTTTTACAAAAACAACTGTTAATTCGGCGACTTTTATTCCAAATTTAGTCATTGTTGCACGGTTAATTGCAATTCGATCATCTTGTTTAAAAATCCAATCATCAAAAGTAATTTTCATTTCTTTTCCTTTCACTGGAACTAACAAGACATATTCAAACTTAAAAGCTGGACCATATGAATATCCTTTCGCTTTTCCTACAACGTCACCCGCTGTTCCTTCATAATTATTGTCATCATTTTTTGTGATTTGCCATTGTCGTGTTTGAATTTCTCCATCATCCCAATTGAATTTTTCATCAAGTATTAATTTTTTTCCATCCCATTTACCATTTAGATCAGCTGAAAACTGTCTAGTTACTTTTCCAGATCTATTTTGAAGTACCCCCCAAGCTTTAACATTACCTGACAAATAGTTCTCAATTATAAGTCTTGGTTCTTTATTTTTAAAATCTTCCGGTTTCATAGCACTATTTTTTGAACAGTTTGTAGTTAAGAATAGTAAAATTATCAATATAATTGATTTGATATTTTTAGTTTTAATCATTTGTCTTTTTAATATCACTTATTTTGAAGTGAAAATTGAATCAAATCTATGTTTTTTGATTTAAATCCTGCCTCGCAATAAGAAAGATAAAATTCCCACATTCTCTTAAAAGTTAAATCGAAACCCTGTTTTTTTATTAAATCCCATTTTTGATTAAATTCATTTCGCCATATAGCAAGCGTATCAGAGTAATGATCTGCATATGAGTCGTATGACTTAATTGTAAGACCATTTTCTGAAACATATTTATTGATGATACCTTTGCTTGGTAAAAAACCTCCTGGAAAAATATATTTTTGAATAAAATCTTTTTTAGTTTTGTATCTATCAAACATATTATCGTCGATTGTTATAGCTTGAATGGCTGCTTTTCCATTATCTGATAAATTATTTTTAATTGTTTTGAAATAACTTTCTAAATAATTTTGACCTACAGCCTCAATCATTTCAATTGAAGCTATTGAATTATATCTATCTTTTAAATCTCTATAATCTTTTATTTCGATATTCACTTTTTCATTCAAGCCACATTCGTGAATTCTTTTTTTGGCATACTCAAATTGTTTTTTTGAAATTGTAATACAGTCTAATTTTACATCATATTTTTTACCTAGATATTCAGCAAAACCACCCCAACCACATCCAATTTCTAAAATCTTATCTCCATTATTTGGCCTTATTAAATCAATTAATTTTTGATATTTATTATTTTGAGCATTAGAAAGATCTTTATTTCTTTCATCAAATATTGCACTAGAATAAGTTAAAGTTTTATCGAGCCAAAGAGCAAAGAACTCATTTCCTAAATCATAATGTTTTGAAATATTTTCTTTGCTTCTTTCTTTAGTATTCTTTATGAAAATATTTTTAAAATAATTTACTAATGGAAAATCTAGTATACCTGAAAATTTATAGATTACCTTAATGTTTCTCGCAGTAATCTCAATTAAATTTGATAGATTATTAGTTTTAAATTCATGTCTCATATAAGACTCAGCCAAACCAATACTTCCTCCTTTTATTAAGTTAAAAGTAAAATTTGGTTTTATTATTTTTAGATTAGCTTTTAAAGAACTGTTTGGGTTTCCAAATTCTAAAATTTCACCAGAATATTTAGTTATTTCTAAGTAACCATATTCAATATCTTTCAATATGTTAAAAACTATTTTGTCTGAAAAGTTATATAGGCCCATTAATTTTCAAAAGTTATATTATTTTTAATTTTGAATCTTTTTTTAATAAATCTTATTCCTTTAGCCCATAATTTGAACGCTTCAAAATGTATCGCTGATATAATTTTAAAGGTCATTAAAGGGTGTTTTATATATGATTTTAATAACTCCTTGGTGTTAAAATCAACTCTTCTACCATCCTGAGATGCAAATAAAATTTTCTCGTCTAATTGATATTGATCAATTATAACTGATATTTTTTCTGCAGGCTTTAGAATTCTAAAAAAGTAATTACATTCCATCTCAATAAATGGTGATACATGAAATTTTTTAGAACAGTTGTGTTGTAAAAGATTATTATTATCTACTTTAAAAATATAAGTATGTTGTTCCCCAAAAGTATTTTTTACTTCATAAAGAATTGAGATTAAATTTTCTTGATGGTCGTAAACAAAAAAAACACTTAAAGGATTAAACACATATCCAAAAATTCTTGGATAACATAACAATTTTATTTTAATATTATTTGAGTTTATATTGTTTTCAACCAAGTTTTTTTTTACCCATTCAAATAATGATGAACCGTCTCTTTCACCATGATCTTTATCAAAAAAACTTATTAAATTAAAACTGTTATAAGAAAAAAAATTAATATTTTTATCTAAATGATTTAGCTCAGACAAATCTAATAACAGTGAAAATACTCTATATTTAAAAAAATGTTTTTTTGGTTTAAATCTTTTATGAATTACTGTCCCATTATAGAGTGAACTAGTCATTTAGATTTTTTAGCATTTCGAGGGATGATTTTATTCCATCTTCATGAAAACCGTAACCAAAATAACTACCACAAAAAAGAATATTTCTTTTATTTTGTAAATATTTAAGCTTACTTTGATAATCCAAGGCTGATTGGTCAAAATATGGATGAGTGAACTTCACTTTTTTTAAAATTTTTGACTCTTCAATCTTAAAATAGGGATTAAGTGTAAGAAATATATTTTTTTCACACTCTAAATTTTGCAGTAAATTTAGCCAATAAGTTATTGAATTTTTTTCAATTTCATTTTTTTTCATAGATGAGTTCCAAGAACACCAAGCCTTCTTATTTTTTGGCATTACTGAATGATCAGTATGAATATAAGCAATATTTTCTTTATAACTAAAGTTAGATAATATTTCTTTTTCCTGATCTGTTGGATTTTCGATCATATCCAATGCTTCATCTGCGTGTGTTGCTATTATGACTTTGTCGTAGTCAAAAAATTCATCATTTCCTCCATAGTATAAATCGACTCCATTATCTCTACTTTTAATTTTATTAATTTGATAATTCTTAAAGTATTCACCACTAATTTTTGATATGATTGTTTCAACATAGGTCCTGCTTCTTTTTGAAACTGTGTACCATTGTGGTCTATTATTTAATTTAAATAAACCATGATTTTGAAAAAATTTTAAAAAAAACTTTAAGGGCATCTTATTAGCAGCATAAGGTGGCATTGACCAAATAGCAGATACCATCGGTATTATATGATAATTTATAAATTCTTTAGAAAGGTTATTTTTTATTAAATAATCACCGAGTGTAATTTCTTTGTCAACTTTATTCGATAAATCTGATTCTTTGTAAAATCTGATAATATCAAAAACCATTTTTAAAAACCTAAAATTTAACAGGTTCATTCTGTTTGAAAAAATTCCACTTAACCCCTTCCCGCAATATTCAAAATTTGAATTTTCTACTTTTACAGAAAATGACATATCACTTTTTTCAATACCAATTTTATTTTCTTCAAAAAATTTGATTAAATTTGGATAGGTTTTAAAATTAAAAACAATAAAACCTATATCAACTGGAACTTTTTTTTTTTCAACAATTATGTCAATTGTATGTGAATGTCCCCCAAAGTGATCTTCTTTTTCAAATAAATCTACGTGGTTATTTTTCGATAAATAATAAGCAGCACTTAATCCTGAGATGCCTGAACCAACAATAGCAATTTTCATTAATTATTAAGCTGCATCTTCTTTAAATTCGTCCATGCTTGGACATGTGCAAAAAATATTTTTATCCCCATATACATTATCCACTCTTGCTACTGGAGGCCAAAACTTATTTGTCTTTAAAAATTTGGCTGGATAAGCAGCTTCTTCTCTTGAATATTTATGTTTCCAATCATCCGAAGCTAACTCTGTGTCCGTATGAGGAGCATTCTTTATTGGATTATCAATTTTATCAAACTTTCCATTTTTAATTAGATCTATTTCCTGTTTTATCTTAATTAACGTATCACAAAATCTATCTATCTCAGACAAATTCTCACTTTCTGTTGGCTCTATCATCATAGTTCCACTTACAGGCCAAGACATTGTAGGTGCATGAAAACCATAATCGATTAACCTTTTTGCGATGTCTTCCTCTGTAACACCTGTTTCTGATTTAATTGATCTAATATCAATAATACATTCATGAGCAACGTTGCCATTTGAGCCTTTATATAAAATTGGATAATGATCTTTTAGTTTGTTAGCAATATAGTTTGCGTTTAATATCGCTACCTTAGTAGCAAGTTTTAACCCTTCAGATCCCATCATCTTTATGTACATCCAAGAAATAGATAAAATACTTGAGCTTCCCCACGGGGCCGCCGAAACAGCACCTATGCCAGTTGCAGGTCCACAATCTTTAACAACTGGATGATTAGGTAAATAAACTTGCAGATGTTTTTTACATGCAATGGGTCCCATTCCAGGTCCTCCTCCACCATGAGGAATACAGAATGTTTTGTGTAAGTTTATATGACAAACATCCGGGCCAAAATTTCCTGGCTTTGCTATTCCAACAAGTGCATTCAAGTTTGCTCCATCCATGTAAACTTGACCTCCGTGTTTGTGAATTAAGTCACAAATATCTGATATTTTTTCTTCAAATACACCATGTGTAGATGGATAAGTAACCATTAAAGCTCCAAGATTTTCAGAATGAATTTCTGCTTTTTTCTTCAAATCCTCAAAATCGACATTTCCCTCTTTATCACAATTAACAACTACAACTTTCATTCCAACCATCTGAGCACTTGCAGGATTGGTTCCATGTGCTGAACTTGGTATCAAGCATATATTTCTATTTTTATTGTCTCTGTCTGAATGATATTTTCTAATAACCATTAATCCTGCATATTCACCCTGAGCGCCTGCATTTGGCTGGAGTGAGACTCCTGAAAAACCAGTAATTGATCTTAACCAATTTTTAAGATCAGTGAACAATGTTCTATATCCCTCCATTTGCTCAATAGGTACAAACGGATGAGGCTCAGCTAATTCTCTCCATGATATTGGAATCATTTCAGCAGTTGCATTTAACTTCATGGTACATGAACCTAACGCTATCATTGTCCTGTTTAGGGCAATATCTTTGTCCTCTAACCTCTTTAGATATCTTAACATTTCAGTTTCTGAACGATATGAATTAAAAACTGGATGTTCTAGATATTTTGAAGTTCTTAATAACTTTTTTGGTAAATTAGGTAAGCTTACTGTAGGATCCTCTTTTTTAATTGACTCTGCTGCATTAAAAATTTTTAATAATTGGTTTACTCTATAAACATTTTTCTTCTCATCAAAAGAAACAGCAAGCATTTCAGAATTTACTTTTCTTATATTCACTTTTTGATTTAAAGCATTTTTATAAATTTGATCAGTTTTATCTTTTGTAATAATTGTGACGGTATCAAAAAAATAATCAGAATATAGTTCGTATCCGGACTGTTTAATTTTATCAGCAAAGTTTTTTGCTAACTGAGATACTCTTTCAGAAATATTTTTTATTCCATCTGGACCATGATAGATTGCGTATGCTGCTGAAACTATAGCTAATAATGCCTGGGCAGTACAAATATTGCTTGTGGCTTTATCTCTTCTAATATGCTGCTCTCTAGTTTGTAATGACAATCTATAAGCCTTATTTCCATGTCTATCTACTGAAACACCTACTATTCTACCTGGCATAGATCTTTTATATTCATCTTTTGTTGCAAAAAATGCTGCATGCGGTCCTCCATAACCCATTGGAATACCAAACCTTTGAGAACTTCCAACTGCAATATCAGCTCCAAGTTCTCTCGGTGTTTTGAGTTTAGCAAGCGCAAGAAGATCACAAGCTAAAATTGCTTTACCATTTTTTTTATGAATTTTACTTATTGCCTCGCTAGGATCTTTGATATCACCTAAGGATCCAGGGTACTGTAAAATTCCGCAAACAATATCCTCTTTTAATTGCTCCAAAACTTCATCTTCATTACCAACAAAAACTTTTAAACCCATGGGCTCTGCCCGAGTTTTTATAACTTCAATTGTTTGTGGATGACAATTTTCAGAGACAAAAACTAAATTACTATCACTTTTATTAAGCCTGTCACTTAAACCCATTGCTTCTGCTGCTGCCGTACCCTCGTCTAGTAAAGATGCATTTGCAATATCCATACCAGTGAAATCAACAACCATTTGTTGAAAGTTTAACAACATTTCTAATCTTCCTTGCGCTACCTCTGGCTGATAAGGTGTATAAGAAGTATACCAACCTGGATTCTCTAATATATTTCTTAAAATTACATGTGGTGTATAGGTTCCATAATAACCCATGCCTATAAAGTTTGAGTAAATTTGATTTTTTTTTGAAATTGCTTTCAATTTTCTTAAAGCTTCATATTCTGAATTTGAATCTCCAATATTTAGTTCTCCTTTAAAATGTATTTTTTCAGGAACAGTATTATTTATTAAATCATCCAGTGATTTATAATTTAATTTTTTCAACATCTTTGATTGATCCTCTTCAGAGGGACCAATATGTCTTTTTAAAAAGTCTTTTTGTGAACTATGTAACATTATGAATTACTTTCCTTTGCAAATTTATCGTAATCTTCTTTGTTCATTAAAGAGTCCATTTCTGACTTGTCTTTAATTTTTAATTTAAAAAACCAAGCATTGTACTCAGGATCTTGATTTATTTTTGATGGATCATCTACAATTTCTTGATTTGTATCTAATACTTCCCCACTGACTGGAGTATAAACATCGCTTGCAGCTTTAGTAGACTCTACAACCCCTGCCGTTCCATCCTTTTCTACACTAGAACCTTTTTCTGGAAGCTCTGCAAACACAATATCTCCTAGCATCTCCGTTGCATGCTTTGTTATACCAATCGTTGCAACATCACCCTCTAATTTTATCCATTCATGTTCTTTGGAATATTTAACTTCACTCATTAGTTCGATCCTTTCACATAACTTTTTTTATAAAATGGTAAGCTACAAACGCTGGCTGCATGTTTTTTACCTCTCACCTCTAAGAATACTTTTGTATTTTTTTCAGAAAATTTATTTTCCACATAACCCATTGCTACAGGTCCATTAACACTCGGACCAAATGTGCCACTGGTAATCTCTCCAATATGAACATCTGATTGATTAAATATTTTTGTTTTTTCTCTAGCAATTACCCTTCCCTCAGGTTTAATTCCAACTCTAATTTTTGTAACACCATTGTTCAATTGTTTAATAATAATGTCTGAACCCATAAAGCCTCCTTTAGATATTCTCTCTTTTGAAATTGCCCACTTTAAATTTGCTTCCACCGGGGTTTTGTCTTTATCAAGATCATGACCGTACAAACATAAGCCAGCTTCTAATCTTAATGTGTCTCTTGCTCCTAAACCCACTAGCTTCGAACCTTTATCAATTAATTCTCTGGTCAATTTATCTGCAAAATTATTTAGAATTGATATCTCGAAACCATCTTCACCTGTATACCCAGATCGAGTGATGTATACTTTTTGATTATCAAATAAGAACCAGTTTCCAGACATAAAATTTAAATCATTTACTCCGTCAATGACATCATTTAGGATTTGCGATGATTTAGGTCCCTGAATTGCTATTAAAGATCTATTTTCATCCAAAACCATTTTATACTTTTCGTTTAACAGTTCCTTTAAAATTTTGAAATCATTGTTTTTACATGCTGCATTAAGAATTATTAAAAAACCCTCATTAATTTTTGTAATGATTAAATCATCTTGTATTCCAGCATCTTTATCCATTAAGAAGCTGTATTTAGAATGATTTAGTTTCAAATTTTTCAAATCTAATGGAAAAATTTTTTCTAAATCTTTGATTAGTTCATCGCCACCATAAATAAATAATTGACCCATATGTGAAACATCAAAAATACCAGAGTGATTTCTTGTAAATTTATGCTCCTCTACAATACCTTCAGAATATTGGATTGGCATTTGATAACCTGCAAATTCAACAAACTTTGCGTTACAATCTTGGTGTAATTGGTAAAGCGATGTTTTTTTTGTTTCCATATTAACTCATTTTACCCATCTGTATATTTGCCTGAGAGTTTTGCTCCTTCGGCGAGAATTAAATCTCTTTCCAGAGTTAATATGTTACGGTCCTTTTTGCCTGAGAGATTCCTGGGTAGTTGCTCCTTCGGCGCTACGATAAACTGTAGTCTCTCCCGTAGATCAATAGTCCTATAAGTAACTTAAAATGTCAATTGGAAACGATTGCTTTTGGTTTTTTTAAAAGCGTATAAAACTGTAATAATACAGCAAAAAGTATTATTGCTCCTCCTATCAACCCATATAACGATGGTATTTCACTTACAAAAAGAAAAGCCCAAATAGGACCAAGAATAGATTCGGATAGCATGATTATTCCAACCATTGCAGAAGGGGTTGTTCTTGCACCAATTGTTATAAAAATAAAACCAAAACCTATTTGAAAAAATCCAGCTAAAAAACCTAAAAAAATATCATGAGGTGAAATCATTATAGTAGGTGAAAGTGATAAACCAATAAAACATGAACTTATACCTGCAACGAACTGTGCTGGGACCATATCAACTGATGGAAATTTTCTAACGATCATTATCAAAACTGCAAAAGTAATTGGCATTGTGAAAGCTGCTAAATTTCCAGATAATTCTCCTGGAGATAATGAATTTCCAACCATTAACAATACTCCGGACATTGCTAAAATAATTGAAATTAAAGTAATTAAATTAATTTTTTCTTTTAAGAAGAAGAAACCAAATATAGCTAAAAATAAAATTTGAAGTGATATGATGAAATTAGTATTAGCAACAGTAGTGTTATACATAGCAAAAACATAACCACAAAAACCAATAGATAATATTAATCCACCAATAAAACCTGGTAATCCAGAGTCATAAAATGATTTTAAAACTTTGCTCTTATAAGTGATTATCAAAAAAGTTAAAACTGTAAGAGAGAAAAATAAGGATCTCCAAAATAATATTTGCCATAATGTTGCTCCCTCAAAAGATTTTACTATTAGTCCACCAAAGCTTAAACTAAGAGCACCAAAAAATATCAGTAATGGACCGGGTAAACTTTTTAAAATATTCATCAAATTTGAGAAATTAAATTTTGAGTTTCTAGTTCATACAGTTTAAAAAGGTTTTCTGCACTAGTTAAATCAACCTCCTGAAATTTAATTCTTGAACCAGGTGTTAATTGAACTAATTTGTCATAATCAGCACTTATAACTACACCAATCTTGGGATAACCTCCAATAGTGCCATGATCTGAAAGCATGATAATTGGATTACCATCAGCTGGTACTTGTATTACCCCCCTAATCAAACCCTCAGATCTAATATTTGTATCAACTATATTTTCTATTTTTTTTCCCTCTAATCTCATTCCCATACGGTCAGATAATTTAGAGACTTTAAATTCGTCTTTAAAAAAAATTTTTTTTCCTTCCTCAGAGAAATAATTGAAATTTGTTCCCTTAATTACTCTGATATTTTCTATCTTTGTATTACTATAATTTAATTTTTTATTTACATAGTTTGTATTAATTTCTTTGATATTAATTTTTTGTTTAACAGATAACTTTTTTCCATTATTAGAACCTATATTTGCTTTTGTATTTATTGAACAACTGGACCATTGAAATTCTAGATAAAACTTACCACTTATTGATAGATATCCATATACAGATTTATTAGTCGATATAACATCTAGCTCATCATTATTTTCTAAAATAAAAGACTTGTAACATTCTCCATCAACTAAATTATCACCTTTTTTAATTTTAAAACTTACATCGCCGGTGATAGCAATATTAATTTTATCTCCGTGATATTTCAAATGAGGTCCCTGGTAAGCAAATTCTATCACTGGACCATTAAGATCATTTCCAGTCAGTTTGTTAGCTAATAAATAATTTCTATTATCCATGGCTCCACTGAATGGGATCCCTATGTGATATAGGTTTTTTCTGCCAAGATCTTGGAAAGTTGAATTAATACCAGCCCTTAAAATTTCAAAATAATTTTTATTCATGATAATTTTGATATTTCTCTTTAGTAATTCTTTTAAAAGTAACTAAATCACCCGGATTAATTAAATTTGGCTCATTTTCTTTAGAACTGTCAAAAATACTTAATGGAGTATTACCAATAATATTCCATCCTCCAGGACTTTCAAATGTATAGATATTGGCAAATTGCTCAGTTATACCAATTGAACCTTTTGGTACCTTAACTCTCGGAGTATCAAGACGATTTGCTCTAAGATTTTCCTCTAAATCTCCAAGAAAAGGCATTCCTGCAATAAAACCTGTCATATAACAAAAAAATTCCTTTTCAAAAAAATTTTCATAAATCTTTTCTTCCTTCATCTTAAGTTTATCCTCTAACCTTTTTATATCTAGGGAATATTCTTTTTCACAACAGATGGGAATTTCTAATTTTTTATTTTGAACACTATCTAACTTGATGATTTCAATATTATCAATAATCTTTTTAAGTTTATTAAAATTGATTTTTTTAAGATCAAAAGAAATGATTAATTTATTATATGATGGAGTAATATTAATTATCCCTGTAATATTTTTTTTTTGAATAGTTTTAAAATATTTTATTACTTGAGTATTAATCTCTTTATTTACCTCTTTACCAAAATCACAATATAAAGCTGCGTCACCAAGATTTGATATATTTTTTATCATGCCATGTTATACTGAAGAATAATGACTATTGAAATTAATATAAATTGTGATTTAGGTGAAAAATCTAAACATCACTCTAACAAGCATGATCCTGACTTACTTGAGATAGTCAATTCAGCAAACATAGCATGTGGTTATCATGCTGGTGATGAAGAAACTATGAATACAATTGTGAAAATATCAAAAAAAAATGGTGTTAGTATTGGAGCACATCCATCTTTTAATGATCCTGAAAATTTTGGCAGAGAAAGAATGGATTTATCTGAAGTAGAGATAGAAAAATTATTAATTGATCAATATGAGATTCTTCAGTCAATTTCATCTAATCACGGTGAAAATGTTACTCATATAAAACCGCATGGTGCTCTAAATAATATGGCATGTGAAGATATTGATTTAGCTACAACATTAGCAAAAGTAATAAAAAGAATAAATCCAGAGTTGATTTATTTAGTGCCAACTGGATCTAAAATGGAACACGCTGCTAAAAAGTTAGATATGAAAATTGCCTGTGAAATATTTGCAGACAGAAATTATGAGGATGATGGAAATCTTGTATCAAGAAAAAAGCCCCATGCTTTAATTACTGATCCAGAACAAGCAAAAAAACATGTATTAAAGATGGTTCAAACTAAGTCACTTAATTGTCACAGCGGAAAACAAATACCTTGTGAAATCGATTCTGTTTGTATACATGGTGATAATTTAAGTTCTCTAGCAATAGCCAAATCAATTAAAACGGACTTGCTAAATAACAGAATTAAACTTAGAACGTTAAATAAAATGAAAAAATTTATATGATTAAACACTTACTTTTATCTGTTGCGTTTTCGGCTTTTTTAGTTTCAAATTCGTTTGCTGCAGGCTCTAGTGACAGTAGTTCTTCCAGCACTGAAACCAAATATGATATGGCGGTAACGCATATTAAAGTAGCGAAAAAATTTGAGGAAAAAGATAAAATAGAAAAGGCAAAGAAAAGATACGAGAAAGCTCAAAAGCTTCTACTTCAATCAAACAAAAAATATCCTAACAAAGCTGATACATTAAATTATTTAGGTTTCACTACTCGAAAACTTGGAGATTTTGAAAATGGTGAAAAATACTACTTACAGGGTTTGAAAATTGACCCTAAACACACAGGTATCAACGAATACTTAGGAGAGTTATATGTAGCAACAAATAGACATAATCTTGCAGTTGAAAGACTTAAGGTGCTTAAAGGTTGTAACTGTAAAGAATATGACGATTTGGAAGCTATAATTGCCGGTAAAAAAGTTTCAAAATATTAATCTATATTTTAAAAGACATCTTAAAGCTTATAATATAAATTATTCAAATTAATTATTAAATTGTTAGAAGAATCTCTCATACTCTTACAAATTATTTTCATAGATATTATCTTAGCTGCAGATAATGCAATTATAATTGGTTTAATTGCTGCTAACTTTGTGCCTAAAAATAGAAAATTGATTATTTTCTGGGGTGTTGTTGGTGCACTCGTTTTTAAAGTTTTATTTGCTGTTTTTGCAACTTACCTATTCCAATTTTATTGGGTTAAAATTATTGGGGGGCTTTTGTTAATATGGATTGTAAATGATTTGAGAAAGGATTTATTTGAGATTAAAAAAATTAAATCACCAACCAAAAAATCTAAGGAGCCATCTTTTATAAAAAGTATTTATAAAGTTCTTTTTGCAGATATAACAATTAGCTTTGATAACGTCATAGGTGTTGTGGGTGCTGCTAAAGGAAATTTTGGTTATATGATGTTTGGACTTATTTTATCAGTTGTCTTAACAGGTGCGCTTGCAACTTATCTGGCAAACTATATTCAAAAACATCTTTGGATCGCCTATGTTGGTTTAGGTTTTATTCTACTCGTCGCATTACAACTAATTATCGGTGGGTTAAATGATTATGGTGTCTTATCGATTAACGAAACCTTTAAAAAATATTTTTAACCGTATTATTTGTTGATAAAACATATAATTTTTAAGAAAAATTAAATAATTTGCTTATTGAAAGTTTCTAAAATTAGGTTTTAATTTAGATTTTAAAAATTATTAACAATATAAGGAAAATAATGAAAAAATTAATTATTGTTGCATTTATGTTTGTATCGAGTTTTGGAACAAACGTGATGGCAGATGGTCATTCAATTAAGATGGGTATTATATTAGGATTTACTGGTCCTATTGAATCTTTAACACCTGCTATGGCTGCTTCCGCTGAATTAGCTTTTAAAGAAGCTTCAGACTCAGGATCGCTATTAGGTGGAAAAAAAATTAAACCAATTAGAGCAGACTCAACTTGTGTTGACTCAGCAGCAGCAACAGCAGCAGCAGAGGGTGTTATTTCACAAGGTGTAACAGCAATTATGGGAGCTGATTGTTCAGGTGTAACAGGTGCTATAGCATCTAATGTTGCTATACCAAATGGTGTAGTAATGATTTCACCTTCGGCTACATCTCCAGGTTTAACAACTCTTGATGATAAAGGATACTTTTTTAGAACAGCTCCATCAGATGCAAGAGGTGGTCAAATCTTGGCTGATGTTACTAAAGACAGAAAAATTAAAAGTGTAGCAATTACTTATACTAATAACGACTATGGAAAAGGTTTAGCAGACGTTTATAAAGCAGCTGTTGAAGCTCATGGTATTAAAGTTACTACAGTGACTGCGCACGAAGATGGTAAGGCAGACTATTCCTCAGAAGTAGCAACACTTGCTTCAGCAGGTGGAGATGCTGTAGCTGTAATAGGTTACTTAGACCAAGGTGGTAAAGGTATCATTCAAGCATCTTTAGACTCTGGTGCATTTGATAGATTTATTTTATCAGATGGTATGATTGGTCAATCATTAGTTGATACATTTGGAAAAGATTTGAATAAATCTTTTGGTTCATTGCCTGGTTCAACTGGAAAAGGAGCTGGAGTATTTGCTAAAGTAGCAAGTGCTGCTGGCATAGATAGTTCTGGTCCATACACAGGAGAGTCATATGATGCCGCTGCTTTAATAATTTTAGCTATGCAAGCTGGTAACTCAGCTGATAGAGCGTCAATTGCCAAGAATGTAATGGATGTTGCTAATGGTCCTGGAACAAAGATTTATCCAGGTCAGCTTAAAAAAGGGTTAGATTTATTAGCTAAAGGTAAAAAAGTTGACTACGAAGGTGCAACTGGAGTTACTTTTACTAGCGTCGGTGAAGCTGAAGGTTCTTTCTTAGAACAAGAAGTTAAAGGCGGAAAATTCAAAACTAAAAAACAAAGATAATTTTTTATCTTAAAAGAATTAAACCCCTGACATCTTTGATGTTGGGGGTTTTTTTAAAAAAATAAGTATTTATCTGCCATATATAAAGCCCAAGCGATAGCGGCACCTGTAATAATATATTTCATAATTTTATTTTATTTCTATTTTTTCAGGAAGTATACCCTTTGGTCTATACCTCATAATTAGTAATAAACCTATTCCCATCATTAAAAATCTAAAATAAGGAACACTTTCAATTAAATGTACTTTCAAAAAGTGCGTATCCTCTAAACCTGCTGTTGTTAAATTGACTAAATACAATCCAATTGGAGCTGCCTCAATCCATAGGAACCAAACTACAAAACCTCCAAGAATTGCTCCAAAATTATTTCCACTTCCACCAACAATAACCATCACCCAAATCAAAAAAGTATATCTCAAAGGTCGATAGCTTCCTGGTGTAAATAATCCATCTTGTGTTACAAGCATAGCTCCAGCAATACCAACAATAGCTGATCCTAATACGAAAATTAATAAATGCTGTTTGACTACATTTTTCCCCATAGCATTAGCAGCCTCTTCATTGTCTCTGATAGCTCTCATCATTCTTCCCCAAGGAGAGTAAAGAGCTTTTTGAGTTAAGATTAAAAGAATAATCACAACAACTAAAAATAGTCCTGAATAACAAAGTTTTACAAATATTGATGATCCTTCTATTACAAATTGATTAAGAGCTGCTTGTCTTTCATTAATATCAGAAATCAAAGCTAAATTCCCTGAATTAAATTTTTCAACTAGATTTATAAACCAATCTGTTTCTTGTAAGTTAACTTCATATGGAGCAGGACGCTTTAATCCAATTACATTTTTAACACCTCTAGTAAGCCAATCCTCATGTTTTATAATTGCTATAACTATTTCTGATATTAATAATGTGGCTATTGCTAAATAATCAGCTCTTAATCCTAGAGCTACTTTTCCAATTACAAAAGCTAATCCTCCTGCAAAGAAAGCGCCCGCAATCCAAGAAAAAATTATTGGAAGCCCTATCCCACCTAGAAATCCAGTTTTAGCAGGGTTTACTTCTTCAATTGCTTCAATACCAGGTTCAGAAACAAATCGTATAATAATTATTCCTGAAATGATAATTGTAGAGATTGCGTAACTTCTAATTTTAGATTTTTGATATTTTTTGAGAACAAATCTAACAACTAAAACAATACCAATAATAAGAAATAAACTTAAAAGAATGTTGGTACCTCCTACGCTCCAAGCTTCTTGAACTGGATTAACTGAAATTAAAACTGCAGCTAGACCACCTAGAGCAGTAAAGCCCATTATTCCAAAGTTAATTAAACCAGCATAACCCCATTGAATATTAGCACCCATTGTCATGACAGCTGATATCAAACATAAATTAAAGATGGATAAAGCAATATTCCAAGATTGAAATATACCAACAAGGATAATCAATCCCATCATAATACTGTAGGCTGCAATTACATTTAAATTTTTTCTCACAATATTTTTCCTTTAAATATTCCTGATGGACGATAAAGCAATACAATTACCAAAATTGAAAAAGATACTGCAAATTTATAATCAGTTGAGAGTAACTGAATTAAACTATCAGGTTCCATGCTTTCTGGTAAAACATACATAAAGAATTTCTTATATGCGTAAGTCAGAAGTATTTCAGAAAAAGCAATTACGTAACCTCCAAGGAAAGCTCCAAAAGGGTTACCAATTCCTCCAACTATAGCAGCAGCAAATATTGGGAGCATATTATTGAAATAAGTAAATGGTTTAAAACTTTTATCTAGACCATATAAAACTCCACCTATTGTAGCTAAAATTGCAGCAATCATCCAAGTTATCATAACAATCTTTTTTGGATCTATTCCAGAAAGTAATGCTAAATCTTCATTATCAGAATAAGCTCTCATACTTTTTCCAGTTTTAGTCATGTTTAAAAACCAGAATAAAGTTGAAACTAAAATTATTGTAACAACAATTGTAATTACTTGAGTTGACTTAATAGCAAGTCCTTCGTTTAAACCTGTCATTTCCTTAAACTCATTAGCTCTCATCAAAAATTTCTCACCATCAAAAAATCTTCTATCCGATGGACCAATTATAATTCTTACTACTGCTTGAGTAACAAACATTACTCCTATGCTTACCATTGCTAATTGAACTGGAGGGCTTTTATTCAATCTGTAATATTTAAATACAAATTTATCAATAATTAGCATGTATAAAGTCATAAATAGAATTGCAAAAGGTATTGCTAAAAGTGCAGTGGGTAAAAAACCAAGGGATAAACCAATGGACTGAAAGTACCACGTAAAGAGTATGGCAACCATTGTACCAAACGACATCATGTCGCCAGTTGCAAAATTTGCAAATCGCAGTATTCCGTAAATTAAAGTTACAAATATAGCACCAATAGCTAATTGAGATCCATAAGTAAGAGCAGGAACAAATATATAATTTAATAAAAGGATTATTGCATTTAGAAAATCCATTTAACCACCTAAAAAAGAGCTTCTTACTCTTGGATCATTTAATAATTCTTTACCTGTCCCTGAATAACGATTTTCACCAGTAACTAATACATATCCCCTATCAGAAATACTGAGAGCTTGTTTTGCATTCTGTTCAACCATTAAGATTGCAACATTTGTTTTTTTTACTTTTATAATATGATCAAAAAGTTCATCCATAACTATTGGAGAAACTCCAGCAGTTGGTTCATCTAACATAAGTACAGACGGCTTAATCATCAGAGCCCTTCCTAACGCAACTTGTTGTCTTTGACCTCCCGACAATTCTCCCACAAATTGTTTTCTTTTTTCGTTTAAAATTGGAAAAAGATTGTAAATTTCATCAATTACTTTTGTATAATCCTGATTAACTAAAAAAGCTCCGATCTCTAAATTTTCCTCAACTGTCATCCCTGCAAATACATTTTTGGTCTGCGGTACAAACGAAATTCCTTCTTTCACTCTATCTTGTGGGGAAAATTTTGAAATGTCTTTACCGTCAATAATTACTGAGCCAGATTTTAAATTTAATAAACCTAACATGGCTTTCATTGCGGTAGATTTCCCAGCTCCGTTAGGTCCAATAATGGAAACTATTTCACCTCTTTCAACATTAACCGTACATGAATTAATTATATCCGGACCCTTGCCATATCCCCCTGTCATTTTGTTACCCTCAAAAAATGCCATACTTAATTATCATTTAATTTTGAACCTCTGCCTAGGTAGCTTTCAATTACTCTCTCATCTTTTTTTGCATCTTCCACTGAACCTTCAAATAAAACAGATCCTTCAGCCATAACGATTACTGGATCGCATAATCTTCCTATAAAATCCATGTCATGCTCAATCATACAAAAAGTATAGCCTTTCTCTCTATTTAATTTCTCAATAGCTGTGCCTAAATCTTTTAATAAAGTTCTATTTACTCCTGCACCAACTTCGTCTAGCAAGACTAATTTCGCGTCTACCATCATCGTTCGGCCTAATTCTAAAAGTTTTTTTTGTCCCCCAGACAGATTTCCAGCTAATTCATTCTTTAAATGACTTAAATTAAGAAAATCAACTACCTCCATCGCTTTTTTTTTTATTCGACTCTCTTCTGTTGCAACCAATCCAGGCTTTAAAAAAGCATTCACCAGCTTTTCTCCAGATTGATTGCCTGGAACCATCATTAAATTTTCCAAAACAGATAAATTTGTAAATTCGTGCGCTATTTGAAAAGTTCTAAGCAACCCTTTTGAAAAAAGTTCATAAGACGGAATATCAGTTATGTTCTCATCATTAAATAAAACATTGCCAGCAGATGATTTTAAATTGCCAGCAATTAAATTAAATAAAGTCGTTTTTCCTGAACCATTAGGCCCTATTATTCCTGTTATTGATCCCTTTTTTATTTTTAATGAACAATTAGAAACTGCAGACAATCCACCAAAATATTTCGATAAGTTTTTAATTACTAAAATGTTTTCTTGCATTCCTTAATAAGATTATAATCTCTTATAAATCTTCATAAGCGATTTTTCCAATAATCTATAATAACCTGATTTCCTTAATTCATTAACACCTTGCCAATTAAGTCCTCCTGGAGTTTGTTCATTGACTAAATTTTTTAACGGTTTCGATGAATTTTTTAAAGCTAGTTCAGCTAAAGCTGAATATAATAAAGTTACATATTTTTGAGCATCTAATTTATTTATTTTTTTTCTAATCAACCAATTTGACAAAACAGCTAATAATTCATAAAAAGAAGCCATCGTTCCTGAGATCGCCCAAAAGTTTTTTGATAGTTTTTCATTTTTAATTTCAATTGTTGTTCCAATTTTATCAAAAAAAAATTTAACTTTTTTGTTAGGTGGGAATATCGCAACAGGACCTTTGCCTTGTTTAATCGGGGGCATTGGAATAGCTCTAATAATAATCAGTTTTTTTTTAATCAATTTTTTCAATTTTGAATATTTTGTTGTGGACATAAAACTAATAACAGTTTGATTATTTTTGAACTTTAATTTAGATAATATATTTTCACCAATGTGAGGTAAAACACCTAGAAATATCCAATCAGACATATCTATCACTGATTGATTATCTTTAGCAATTGTTATCTTCTTAAAATTTTTTTTTAAATATCTTGCTTTTTTTTTATTTCTTGGAGAAATGATTATTTTCTTATATGAAATTTTTGATTTACTTATTCCAGTAATAACATCTGAAACGATATTTCCTGTACCTATAAAACCTAAGATCATAGAATAAGTTACCTTAAAGGAGGGTTTGTTTGAACAAAAAAAAAGGCTGGTGATTAAACCAGCCTTTTAAATTTTAATTTAGATAAAATTAGAATGATTTTCCAACTTTAATAGATCCAACTGCACCATACATTTCAGTAACTTCGACAGCTTTACTTGAGTCAACTTCACTTGTTGAATTTACATCATCATATTCTGACGCAGATACTTCTGCTCTGATAAATACCCCATTATCAGCAGTATATTGATAACCTAATCCAACTGAAATACCAGTGGTATCAGTATCACCATATTTACTTCCAGTCCCTAAAGACTCTTGAGTTAATACGTCTACCATGTGGTAACCTAGTTTTAAATATGTACCAAATGGCATATTAACATTTGCGTAAAGAGTTGTGTGATCTTTAAATGTTGCTTTAACTGTGTTGTTCACTGGAGAACCTGATGTACCTTCTGTTCCTTGAACGTTTAAGTTCTCAGGAGTAGTCATATCGTCAGCAAATCTTTCAAGACCTAAAGATACAACATCAGTTACAGCGTACTCAACGAATATACTTGCTACGCCTTCTTCTTTAAAAGCACCATCTTCTTCAGTAACATCTTTTTGTGTAGTTGAAGCACCACTACCTGTCATGGTTTCTTTACCACTACCCATGAATGCAGCCGTGTTTAAAGCTATACCAACTGAGAGACCCTCAACTGCTGAAGCAGACTGAATTCCAAGGAAAGACACAAAAGATATTGCTAAAATAGCTATTTGTTTTCTTAAGTTTTTCATAAGTTTTCCTTCTTAACTTAAATTAATATATTAATACCGACTCTATTATCATTGTTTATTAAAATTTTAAAATTTAAATGGCTTCAATTAGGTTTTTTACTAAATTGTTGCAAAATTATCACAAATTGATGTTGAAAAAAAAGGTTTTTTTAACCGCATTAAATATCTACTTAAAGTTGAATGAACATACATATATCTAATTTGAAAATTAATTCTTGCTCTTAAAAACTAGACAAATGCCGTTGTTGCAGTATCTTTTTCCAGTAGGTTGAGGTCCATCCTCAAATATGTGACCATGATGAGCGTTACAATTCTTGCAATGATACTCTGTGCGCGGATAACCGAGTAAATGATCTGTTTTAGTCTCAAAAACATTAGGCAATGACTCAAAAAATGATGGCCAACCAGACCCACTTTCATATTTAGCTTCAGAAGTGAATAGTTTTACTCCACAACTAGCGCAAAGATAAGTTCCCACTCTTTTTTCATCATTTAATTCGCTAGAGCCAGGTGGTTCAGTTCCCTCTTCAAACATTACTAATTTCTGTTCAACAGTTAAATCTTTTTTTTTATACATTTATTTAAATTAGTTTAGCACAAGACTGGTGCAAAATAGAATGTAATTCTACAAGTTTTTTAAAGTCTTTGTTGTAACCACCTCCTAAAACACCACATAAAGGAATACCTTTTGAAAAAAAATTTTCTGTTACAATTTCATCTCTAGCTATTATTCCCTCATCAGAAATTTTAAGTTTACCTAGACGATCATTAAAGTGAATGTCCACTCCTGCTATATAAAAAACATAATCAAAATTCTCTTGATTTAGTTTTGCTAGATGATTTTTCAAAATTTGAAGATATTCATGATCTTCCATATTGTCACTAAGCTCAACATCAAGATCGCTAATTGATTTTTTTAGTGGATAATTTGTTTTTGAGTGCATACTAAAAGTGAAAACGTTTTCATTATCCTTAAAAATTTCTGAGTTTCCATTACCTTGGTGAACATCTAGATCTAATATTAAAATTCTTTCTACTAAACCTTTATCAAGTAAATATTGAGCTGCAACAGCTACATCATTGAAAACACAATAACCGGCTCCACCATCATAATTAGCATGATGACTTCCACCTGCAGTGTTACAAGCAATTCCATAATTAATTGCAAGTTTAGATGCTAATACTGTTCCTCCAGTTGCTACTAAAGATCTTTGAATAACACTATCAACTAAGGGAAATCCAATTTTTTTTATTGCTTTTTTACCAAGAGTTTTATTTTTAATTTGATTAATGTAACTTTCAGAATGAGCTCTTTTTAAGGTTTCGTCAGAACAAGGATAAGGTATATAAAACTTTTTTACTATTTTTTTTCTTAACAAATAATCTGCTAATGATCCAAATTTGTTAATTGGAAATCTGTGATCGTCACCAATCTTAGCAAAGTAGTCTTTGTGATTAATAATTGGAAGTTCCATAATAGATTAAAAGGAAATATTTTTAAAAATCGAGTTAACACCAATTTTTTTTAAATATTTAAAATTGTTTTTTTTTAATATTTGATGAATTTTTTTGCTCTTATTTTTTGAAATCTTATTATGATCTAAAATTTCCACACAAATTAAGTTTATTTTAAACTTTTTAAAATTAATACTTTTAATAACCTCATATTCTAAACCCTCTAGATCAATATTTAAAAAATCAACTTTATTAAAATCATGTTTTTTTAAGATATTGTTAATATTTTCTGTTTTAATTTTTTTTTCTTTAAAATCTTTGTTTTTAAATAAAAAATTCTTTTTCAAAAATTTTAAATGATTTTGGTCTAAAGTATTAAGTGGAGACAGATTATCGACAAAATACATTTTTTTTGAAGTTCTTTTATCACTAATGGCACAATTGATATTGATATCTTTTGATCTGAAAAAATCAAATAATTCAATTGTAATTGGATTTAAATCAACATTAATTCCTGTCCAATTTTTTTTATAAAATCTAAATGTATTATTATCTCTAGTAGGATGAAAACACCCCAAATCCACAAATTTACCTCTATAATCTTTTTTAAAAAAACTATTCAAATATATATCTTCATTAAATTGAGAGCCGCCATTGAGATACTTAAAATTTCTCAGATATATATTGTAGAATAAATAAATTTTTCTTAAAAAAAGGTTTTTCGAATTTAATAAAAATCTTAAACTTCTTGGTCTCATTTAAGAATTCTTATTGGATTATTGTTTACGCAAGATTCAAGGGCTTCGATCATTTGATTGTAGTAAATATTATAATTTTCAGCTGTTACGTAGCCTATATGAGGAGTTAATAGTGCATTAGGTAAAAATCTTAATTTATTATTTTCTGGAAGTGGCTCCTTTTCAAACACATCAATACCAGCACCGGCAATTTCATTAGTTGATAAAGCAATTATCAAATCATCTTCATTTACAATCGGACCACGAGAGGTGTTGATCAAAAACGATGTTTTTTTCATTTTATCTAACTCTTTTAAAGTAATACAATTTTTATATCTTTCTCCTCCTTGTACATGAATAGATAAAAAATCTGAATTTTTGATTAAATCTTCTTTTGAACAAGGGAGAACATCAAGTTGTTTACACATATCTAAGTTTAAATTCTCACTCCACGCCATAACTTGCATTCCAAAAGCTTTACCAATCTTTGCGACTTGTGATCCTACTTTACCTAATCCAACTAATCCTAAAATTTTTCCCTTAAGCTCAACTCCAACTGTAGTTTGCCAGTAACCTTGATACATATTATCAATTTCTTCTTTTAAATTTCTTGCAAGTCCAAGTATTAAAGCCCAGGTTAATTCAGGTGTTGCATTAACATTACTTTCAGTGCCACAAACAATAATTCCCTTTTTTTTTGCTGCACTCAAATCAATTGACTTATTTTTTAAGCCACTTGTAATTATAAATTTTAACTTATTTAAATTTTCAATTAAATTTTTCGTTATCGGGGTTCTTTCTCTCATAATGAGTAAAGCCTCAATATCAGCTAATTTATCAAGGGCATCTGCTTCATCCTCAAAAGGCTCACTAAAGATTTTGATCTCATACTTTCCTGATAATTTTTCAAGATCAACAAATTGTTGTGAAACATTTTGATAATCATCTAATATAGCGACTTTAAGCATTTTTAATTTCCTTATTTGATAAAAATAAACCTAATATAATTAAAATTGCTCCAATCAAGTGAAAAAGTTGAAATTGTTCATTATAAAAAAAAATTGCCATTATTGTGCTAAATAGAGGAATCAAAGACAAAAAAATTCCAGCTCTATTGGCTCCAATAATAGATACAGCCCCAGCCCAGCAATAATATGAGCCTATGCTTGGAAAAAGTGCCAAAAATATTAAAGTGTAAACTATATTTAGATCAAAGTTAATTAATTGTCCATTTGAATACTCATATAAAAATTGTGGAAAAACAATTATCAAACCAAATGTACAAATAACATGCACTAAAGTTAATAATGGTAAAGTAAATTTTTTTTTCTTTAAAAGAGTTGAATAAACTCCCCAAGTAATGACTCCTCCTATCATTATTAAATCTCCTTTATTAAAATTAAGTAAGAGTAGAATATCTAAATTAAGTTTAGTAATAATGGCTAGAATACCGCCCACTGAAATAATGAGACCTAAAATTTGAAATTTATTAGTTTTTTCAACTTTGAATAAAAAACACAGTAAAATAATTATAGCTGGTATAGCAGTGTTAAAAAGAGATGCATTAATTACCTGGGTGTAAACTAAAGATAAATAAGTAAATGAATTAAATAAACCAACACTTGTAAATCCCAAGAAAAATAACAAAGGTAAATTTTTTAAAATAGTATCTTTATATTTAACTATTTCTTTATAAGTAAAGGGTATTAGTATGATCCAAACAAGTAACCAGCGATAAAATACTAAAGACAAAGGAGGTATTTTTTCCAAAAAAGCATACTTTCCCACCATAAAATTACCAGCCCAAAATAGCGTTGCGCATACCAGCATAATATATGCTTTGGTATTTTGCATTTTATTAATTGAATCTAGATGAGCTATAAGGGGCTAAATTAAGATTGGTATTTTCTTTAGCTATCATTCCTGAGACAATCTTTCCAGATATTGGGCCTAATGTCCATCCTAAATGATGATGACCGAAACAATAGAATACATTTTTATGATTTTTTGACGGACCCATAACTGGTAAAAAGTCGGGTAATGTTGGTCTAAATCCTAACCATTCATCTTCATGATCAGGTAAATCTCCTAACATATACTTTGCATTAATAATTAAATTTTTTATACGAGATTTGGAAAGAGGATTTTTCAAACCTCCAAACTCTACTGTTCCTACAACTCTCAATCCTTGTTCCATAGGAGTTATACCAAAACCCCTATTAGAAAAAATAACTGGTCTTTGTAAAAGATGGTCACAGTTTTTAAAATGAACATGATATCCACGTTCAGTATCTAGTGGTATTTTTTCATCTAGATTGTCTGTTAATTTTTTTGAAAAAGCTCCACAGGCTATTATCACTCTATCAAATAGGAATTTTTCTGCTTCGGACTTTAATATTGGTTGTTGATCCTTAAATTCGATACTGTTGACATTTGATTTTTTAAATATTCCGCCTTTTTTAATAAATAAATCAAAAAGTTTTAAAAGTATCTTTTTTGGATTTCTTGCGTGTCTGGCGTATGGATAATAAACTCCAGCATGATAAAAAGGTTTTAAATTTGGTTCTAAATCGTGAATTTCTTTTTTATTTACAAGTTGTTGTTGAACACCTAACTCATTTCTGACGTTAATTTCTAATTCTCTACTTTTTAAATTCTTATCATTCCAGACATATAAAATTCCTTTTTTCTCAACTAGTCCATCAATATTAACTTCATCGAATAATTCATCATAAGCTGGTAAAGCTAAATCTAAAATTTGATGCATATTTTTTGCAGTATGCATCATCTTATTTTTTTGTGTATTAAATATAAATTTCATAAACCAAGGGATCATTTTTGGAACATAGTTCCATTTTAAAGCAAGAGGTCCTGCCGAACTCATTAGCATAGATGGCACATCTAATAGTATGTCAGCTCTATTCAAAGACAGTGATGCATAAGGTGAAAAGTGACCAGCATTTCCATATGACGCCACTGGACTTCCTGGATTTTCTCTATCAAAAATAGTTACTTTAAAACCTTTCTTTTGTAAAAATAAAGCATTAGAGATTCCTTGTATACCGGCTCCTATTATACCAACGCATAAATTGTTATTCATTTGTTAATTATATAATAAAATTTTAATTTAGATGAAGCGACAAATTATACTTAGGCAATAGATTGTTCACTATGAGTCTTGGCGCTCATGACAATTCCAAAACCTATCATTGTTGCTAACATTGATGAGCCACCATATGACATTATAGGTAATGGAGATCCTACAATTGGAAGTAAACCAAGAACCATGCTCATATTTATAACTATATAAATAAAAATTGATGTTCCAAAACTATAACAGAATAATTTTGCAAAATAACTTCTTGAAAGAGCACCAATTCTGATTATTCGATAGATAATTATTGCATAGATTAAAAGTAATATTACTGAGCCAATAAAACCAAATTCTTCTGAGAATAAAGTAAATATAAAATCTGTATGTTTTTCAGGAAGAAACTCTAAGTAACTTTGTGTTCCTTTAAGGAAACCTTTTCCGGTAATACCACCTGATCCAACAGCTATTTTTGATTGTATTATTTGATAGCCAGCTCCCAAAGGGTCTCTATCTGGGTTAAGAAAAGTTAATACTCTAAGTTTTTGATAAGGTTTTAGAAAAGAAATGATAATAGGCAATGAAATTATTGATAATAAACAAGAATAAAAAAAATATTTATGATTTAATCCAGCAAACCACAAGACAACAATACCACTAATCGCAATAAGTAGCGAAGTGCCTAAATCTGGTTGTATAATTACCAGACTCATTGGAACAAATATAATTATTAATGAAAAACAAATAGAGTAAAAAGAATTCACATTTTGCGCCTTCATCCTATGAAAATATTTTGCTAGACATAAAATGATAAAAATTTTCATCAATTCAGATGGTTGAATATTTAAAAAATACAAATCAATCCATCTTTTAGATCCTGATGCAGTAATACCAAAATTTACAGTCCAAATTAACATTCCTAAAATGATTACGTAAGATAAATAACCAAGAGAAAACCAAAATTTTATATTGATAAATGAAATCACAATCATCATTGAAAAAAAAATAATAAATTTAATAAAGTGACTTCTTGTATGAAATAAAATTTCACCCCCATCAGTAGAGTACATTGTTGCAAGACTGATAAATCCCAGTATCAACAAACATGATAGAAGCACATAATCTAAATTTCCAAATTTTTGAAAAAAACTATTTTGGTTCTTAAATCTTGTGTACTGGTACATTAGATATCCAAATATTTTTTGTTGTCGTAATTTTTTCTAATCTCATGTCTATCA
Source organism: uncultured Pelagibacteraceae bacterium (assembly GCA_902514945.1). Classification (GTDB taxonomy): domain Bacteria; phylum Pseudomonadota; class Alphaproteobacteria; order Pelagibacterales; family Pelagibacteraceae; genus Pelagibacter. The sequence continues at coordinate 59,805 of CABXSO010000003.1, forward strand.
ACAATCATTTTAAATAATTCTTTAGCTAATGGGGCTGCAACAGTTCCTCCAGAGCCGCCATGTTCTATAATTATACTAAGCGCATATCTTGGATTTTTGTAAGGCCCAAAAGCTACATATAAAGCATGATCTCTCTCCTCATAAGCAATTTGAAATGTTTTAAGATCTAACTCACGATCTCTTTCAGTTATTTTCTTTACCTGTGAGGTTCCAGTTTTTCCAGCAAATTGATATTTAGGATCATCTAATCGAGATCTGTAGGAAGTTCCCCTTACTTCATTTGTTGAACTGAACATGGCATCTTGAACAATTCTTATATTTCTAGCCTTTTTGTATAATGGCATAAACTTATCTACATATTGATTGTCATTATTTTCAACTATTTTAGGATAAATTTTAAATCCACCATTAGCTATTTGTGCTGTCATCAAGCATAATTGTATTGGAGTTGTTTGAATAAATCCTTGACCAATACCAGTAATTATTGTTTCACCAAGTACCCAATTTCTTCCTAATGCATTTTTTTTCCATTCTGTATTAGGAATTAAACCCTTCTTTTCATTATCGAATATATCTTTAAAAACTTTCTTCCCTAATCCAAATTCTTTTGCAGTAACGCTTAATTTATCTACACCTAACCGCCTTGCGACTTCATAAAAATATGTATCGCAAGATTGTTTCATTGCCTCCCTTAAATTTACAAATCCATGTCCTTCTTTTTTCCAACAATGATAAGTTTGACCGTACAATTCCAAAGGATTTTTATGTCCTTTGCACTGAACTGTAAAATCTGGACTAATAATTTCATTTTCTAAAGCTGATAAAGCGACAATAGGTTTTATTGTTGATCCTGGAGAATAATTTCCTGACAATGATTTATTAACTAAAGGTTTCATTGGATTATTTCTTATTAATTGCCACTCATCTTGACTTATTCCAAAGACGAAAGAATTAGGATCAAAAGATGGAGAAGAATGCATGGCAATTATTGCACCTGTATAAATATCCATTACGCATATAGATCCTGCTTTTTCTTTTAGTAATTCATTAGCTAATTCTTGAATTTTTGTATCTATTGTAAGTTTAATTGTTTCTCCTTTATCTCCTTTTTGAAATGCTAATTGACTAATCCTTCTACCATAAGCATTAACTTCATATCGCTCTACGGAATTTGATCCAATTAATTTCTTCTCAAATGATCTCTCTAAACCTGTTTTTCCAACTTTTAATCCAGGCACAAATTTCTCTTTTATATTTTCATTTGTTAAAAGGTCATTTTCATTTGCTTGACTAACATAGCCTAGAACGTGAGTAAAATTTTCTTTATATGGATAATCTCTTGATATTGAAATGACTGGTTTAACTCCATTAAGGTCATAAAGGTGATTGTTTATCTTTGAAAATTTTTCCCAATTTAAATTATCTGCTACAATTAATGTTTCCCAAGGTTTTATTTCGTTCTTTTTTTTTATAATTTTTTTAAATTGTATTTCACTCAGTCCTAATAATTCTTTAACACGATAAATTACGTATCTAAAATCCTCCACTTCTTCTGGTATAATATGAAGTTGGTAGGCCTCAAAATTTCCAGCAATAGTATTTCCAAAATAGTCTTGAAATTCACCTCTGATAGGGGGCAATTTCCATTCTCTAATTCTATTTTTATCAGATAGTGTTAGGTATTTTTTATTCTCTTTAACTTGTAAAAAAAATAATCTACTGACTATTCCACCTAAAATAATGATTTTAGCTGTTGCAAGAATAAACATTCTTCGATTTAATGAATTTAACTTAGTTGCGTTGTCGCTTATGTTAATCATCTATGCTTTTTAAATACCTCTTAAAAAAGATTGAAAATATTATGTAAAATAAAAATGTAAAAAAATTATTTATAATGAAAAGCGTAATATCCAATTCATAAGAAAAAAATAAAAATAGAATTGAAAAATTAATGGAGTTAATCAAGCTAATTATAAACAAAAAATAGAACCAATCTTTAATTAAATTTGGACTAATTGTTATATTTCTTAAGTAAGTAGCAAATATACAAATTAAGATATATGATAAAGAACTTATACCTAATGGTAAACCAACAACAGTATCATTAAATAGCCCTGCTAAAAAAACTAATAAATAATCAAATCGCTGGTATTCTTTTAAAGCAAAATAAAAAATTAATATAAAAGGAAAATTAAATGAAAAGTAATCAATGTTTAAGTAATTGAAATCAAATTCATTAAATACAGAGATAAATAAAGTAAGAATTGGTAACCACGTATACAACTTATATAATGTGTTCTTCTTTTTAAATTTAATCACTTTTCTTTCCTTTTTGCATTATGCATTCTTTATATTCTGGAGTACCTACTTTAAAACCGTCGCTAAAGAGTTTTTTTGATTGACACTTTGAGCTATAGATTAAATTTAATCTTAAAAATTCTAACTCTTTTTTATCTAAATTATATTGCTGAATAACATTTTTTTGAAAAGCATTTTCTGCTTTTAATATCTCAATTTGTTTATTTAATTCGTTACTTAAAGTATTTAATTCTTGATTTTCCTCTTGAAATTTAGTGTTACTATCTTCTAAAATTTGTAATTCATCGTTTATTAAATTTAATTTTATTTGCTCGGTATTTGCAGAGACTTTTGTTTGATCATTTTCTTCAATTTCATTAAATGTTGGTGTCAATTCATCAATCTCCGCAAAAACATACTTTAATTGAGTAAAATCACTGTAAAAATTGATCAAAATTTTTTTATTTTCGTCTTTTAAATCAACCGTTCCAACAGGAATTCCACTTTTGAAAATCGAGCCAGTGCCTGATGTGTATGCAATTCCATTATCATCAATTTTGTTTACAAGATCGTTTTTGATGTATTTAATTTCACCTTTTTTATCTCCATTACCAACAACAATTGCCTGAACATTCCCAGGTGTGATAGAAACAGGAATATTTGAATTTAAATCAGTTAATAACAACACTCTTGAATTTGTATAATTTACTTCTATGACCCGTCCCACAAGATAGCTTCGATCATAAATATTTGTTCCAATCTTTAATTTTTCCTTGCTTCCTTTATTGATTATAATCGATCTCAGAAAAGGACTTTCGTGATCAACGATTACCTTTGCTAAAATCTTATTTGATGTAACCGTATAACCGTCAATAAGACTTTTGAGTTCATTATTTTCGCTTTTAATAATTCTAGTTGAAATATTTTCAGATTTTAATTGGTCTAATTCTTCCTTAGTTATTTTATACTCTTCATAAAAATTGGTGTATTCAATTAAATTTAAATAGGAAGACTTGATAAAATTTTCTGGTAGTGAAATTATAAAAGAAGATCTGTAAACAATTTCTTTTATAACTGTTTTCGTCACACTTATTGCTTTGAAATTTAAACTAGACAAAACAATTATAAAAATTGAAAAAAAAACTAAAGTTAATAATGAAAATTTCTGTTTAGTACTTTTTTTTAAAAAAGCAGATCTTATTGCTATTATAAAATCATCTCTGCTTTCGGCCATCTTTCTTAATATTCGGTCAGCATAGTAGAGAATGTTTGTTCTTGATCCAGTGCTTTACCAGTTCCAATAGCAACACATGATAATGGATCTTCAGCAATGTGCACTGGCAATCCTGTCTCTTTAGAAAATCTTCTGTCTATATTTTTTAATAAAGCTCCACCTCCTGTTAAAGTTAAACCCATATCAACAAGGTCGGCAGATAGTTCAGGTGGTGTAGCTTCAAGAGCATCTTTTATACCGTTGACCATATCTCTTAAAATGCCATCTAAAGCCTCAGCAGTGTCCTCCTCAGTTATATTCACTTCTTTTGGAGTTCCAGATCTTAAATCTCTTCCTTTAACGGCATAAGTATTATTATTTGATGGAATTGCAGTACCAACTTCTTTTTTAATTTTTTCAGCTGTGCTGTCCCCTATCATAAGGTTATATTCTTTTCTCATATAGTTAACTAAAGCTCCATCCATTGCATCTCCAGCAACTCTTAGAGATTTTGAATATACTAAACCTCCTAATGACATAACAGCAATTTCACTTGTTCCACCCCCAATATCAACAACCATTGATCCTGTCGCTTCTGATATGGGTAGACCTGCACCAATTGCTGCAGCTATTGGTTCTTCAATCAATTGAACTCTTCTAGCCCCTGCAGCAAGAGCACTATCTTGAATTGCTTTTCTTTCAACTGGGGTAGAGCCTGTTGGTACACAAATTAATATTCTTGGATTTGCAAACGTTCTTCCTTTGTGAACCTTTTTAATAAAATGTTTAATCATTTCTTCAGTTACTATAAAATCAGCAATAACTCCATCTCTTAGGGGCCTAATTGCACTAATATTTCCTGGAGTCCTACCTAACATTGTTTTTGCCTCATCTCCGACTGCCAAAACTTGTTTTTTTCCTGTCTGTTCTACTATGGCCACAACTGAGGGCTCATTCAAAACAACCCCTTGTCCTTTAACTACAACTAATGTGTTTGCAGTTCCTAGATCAATAGCCATATCTTGGCTCCATATCTTTTTAACACTATCAAATAGACCCATTATATACTCTCCTTTAATTTTTTTGGTTCAATGTTTTTATAGAGAGATTTTTTCTCCCTCTTAATAAGCATTTTATTTAAAGCATTTAAATATGCATTGGCTGATGCTACTAAAGTATCTGTGTCAGCTGACTGACCAACTGTGGTTCTATCATTTTCCTCTATCTTTACACTTACTGTAGCTTGTGCATCTGTTCCCTCTGTAACTGCATGAACTTGGTAAAGAGATAGTTTTACATCATGAGGATAAAGTTCTTTTATACATTTGAAAATTGCATCAACTGGACCATCACCCGTTTGGGAAGTATTCTTTATTTCTCCAAAAACATCTAGTGTCATATCTGCTCTTTGTGGTTCACCGGTTCCAGCAAATACTTTTAATGATTTTAAATTTATTGCATTTATCTTATTATCAATGATTAAACTATCATCAACTAATGCAACAATATCTTCATCATAAATATGTTTTTTTTTATCAGCTAAAATTTTAAACTTACCAAAAGCTGCTTGTACAACATCATCTGTTACATCTGCATATCCTAAATCACTCAATTTATCTTTAAAGGCATGACGTCCAGAATGTTTTCCCATCACTAAAGATGTTTTTTTAACGCCTACACTTTCTGGTGTCATTATTTCATATGTTTCTCTATTTTTAAGCATCCCATCTTGATGTATCCCAGATTCGTGTGCGAACGCATTTTTTCCAACAATAGCTTTATTAAATTGAACAGGAAACCCTGTAGCATTAGATACAATTTTGGATGCTTTACTAATTAATTCAGTTTTAATTCCTGTTTCATAAGGCAATAAATCATCTCGCGTTTTGATTGCCATTACAATTTCTTCAAGTGCTGCGTTACCAGCTCTCTCACCAATTCCATTAATAGTACACTCAATTTGTCTTACTCCTGCTGATAAACCTGACAACGCGTTAGCAACTGCTAGCCCTAAATCATTGTGACAGTGTGCAGAAATTATTGCTTTATCAATATTTGGTACGTTATTTTTTATCGATGTGATAGTTTTTGCAAACTCTTCTGGTATAGAATATCCAACAGTGTCAGGAATATTTATTGTCGTTGCACCACATTTAATTGCAAGTTCTATTGTTTTGTACATAAATTCCAAATTTGTCCTCGTGCCATCCTCACATGACCACTCAACGTCATTGGTAAATTTTTTAGCGTAAGTAACACTTTCTTTTATAGCCTCTAACACTTGCTCATCTGTCATATTAAGTTTATGTTTCATGTGAACTGGACTTGTTGAAATGAAGGTATGGATACGAAATCTCTTTGCAAATTTAAGTGACTCGTGACAAGCATCTATATCTTTTTTAGTTGCTCTAGCTAAACCACAAGGGATTGAATTTTTTACACTTTTACTTATTGCACTTACTGCTTCAAAATCACCAGGTGATGATATTGGAAAACCAGCCTCAATTATATCTATTCCCATTTCATCAAATACCCTAGATATTTGAATTTTTTCCTCTACACTCATAGAAGCACCTGGTGATTGCTCACCATCTCTCATAGTTGTATCGAAAATAAATACTTTATCTTTGTCAGGCATATAAATACTTTTGATGAAAGAAATATACAACCTATCGTTTAGATTGCAAAATAAAATAGTAATTTTAGCCCAAATTGGATCTATATTTTACTTCTTATCGCTATCCACTAATTTCTTCTTACCAATCCAGGGCATCATTGCTCTTAGTTTTGTACCAACTGTTTCAATTGAGTGTTCAGCTAAATCCTTTCTAGTTTTGAGAAAATTTTTCTGACCATTTTTACACTCATCCATCCATTGTTTGGTAAATTTTCCAGATTGAATGTCATCAAGTACTTCTTTCATTCTTTTCTTGGTTTCATTTTTATTAATTATCCTAGGTCCTGAAACATACTCACCATACTCTGCAGTATTTGAAATTGAGTAATTCATATTTGCAATTCCACCTTCGTAGATAAGATCTACAATTAATTTTACCTCGTGCAAACACTCGAAATAAGCCATCTCTGGTTCGTATCCTGCCTCAACTAAAGTCTCGTAACCATTTTTAATTAATTCTACAAGACCTCCACAAAGAACTGTTTGTTCTCCAAATAAATCTGTTTCACACTCATCTTTAAAAGTTGTTTCAATAATTCCTGATCTTCCACCCCCAATAGCTGATGCGTATGATAAAGCTAAGTCTCTTGCTTTACCTGTTCCATCTTGATGAACTGCCATAAGACAGGGTACACCACCACCTTTTTCAAATTCACTTCTCACAAGATGTCCGGGTCCTTTAGGAGCAACCATAAACACGTCTAAATCTTTTCTCGCTTTAATTAAATCGTAATGAATATTTAAACCGTGGGCAAAAGCTAAGCTTGTTCCCTCTTTTATTCTTTGTTCGATGTGATTTTTGTATATTGTCGCCTGAAGTTCGTCAGGAGTTAATATCATACAAACATCGGCCCACTCAGCTGCATCAGATAAATTCATAACTTTCAAACCTTTTGACTCGGCTTTTACTTTACTTGCGGAACCATCTCTTAAAGCAACAACTACTTCTTTTACCCCGCTATCTTTTAAGTTAAGTGCATGAGCGTGTCCTTGACTTCCATAACCAAAAATAGCAACTTTTTTGTCTTTAATTAGGTTTACATCAGCGTCTTTTTCATAAAACATTTTCATTTTTTTTCTCCTTTATAAATTTATTTAAATGTCTCGGCACCTCTAGTCATAGCAATTGCCCCAGTTCTTGAGGTACTTGTAAGACCATAGGGTTTTAATTTTTTACTCATTTTATCAATTTCTCTTCTCAAGGCAGTTATCTGTATTACAATTGATTTACTTGTTTTGTCTAAAATTACAGGATTAAATTTTTTACATTCTTTTAAACACTTTTCTATCTTTTTTTTCTGAGCGACAATTTTAAGTAGTGCCATTTCTTTGAAAATAACTTTTTTATCCTCTCTCTTAAAATCTGCAACTTTATGGACTGGAACCAGTTTTTTTAACTGAAGTTTAATTTGATCAATCACTTGTGGTGTACCTGTAGTTACAATTGTTATTCTCGAAATATTTTTTGTAGCATCAACTTCAGCAACTGCTAATGACTCTATGTTGTAACCTCTTCCAGAAAATAATCCTACTACTCTAGCCAAAACTCCTGCTTCATTATCAACCCAAACAACAAATATATGAGTGTCTAATTTTCCTATTTTAGTGGGTATGCTATAAGCTGACTTTGGAGATGACATTAAACTAATGACTTACCTTTTCCAGTAATCTTATTTTCCATCTTATCATTTGGTCCCAAAATCATTTGATTATGAGGTTTTCCAGATGGTATCATTGGAAAGCAATTTTCATTAGGATCTACGTGACAGTCAAATATAACTGGACCTTTATAATCAATCATCTCTTTGATTTTATCGTCTAATTCTTGTGGATTATCAGCTTTGATACCTTTGCACCCATAAGCCTCAGCTAATTTTACAAAATCAGGGAGGGCCTCTGAGTAACTTTCAGAATAATTTTTTTCATGAAGTAGCTCTTGCCATTGTCTAACCATTCCCATGTATTGATTATTCAAAATAAATATCTTTATAGGTAAGTTATATTGAACTGCTGTAGACATCTCTTGCATTGTCATCAATACGGATGCTTCACCTGCAATATCAATTACTAATTTATCTGGATGAGCAATTTGTACTCCTACTGCAGCAGGAAGACCGTATCCCATGGTTCCTAACCCACCTGACGTCATCCATCTATTAGGTTTGTTGAATTTATAATGTTGTGCGGCCCACATTTGATGTTGACCCACTTCAGTCGTGATAAATGTATCCTGATTTTTTGTGAGTTCATATAATCTTTTTACAGCATGCTGAGGTTTGATATCTTTATCACTATTAATAAACCCTAAAGAGTCTTTTGTTCTCCATTTTTGGATTTGTTCCCACCATTTTGAGATTTTTTGTTTATTTGAAATCTTTAATCCATTCTGTTTTTTATTAATTTTCTTGATAGCTGATTTAATTACTTCATTAACATCTCCAACTATTGCAAGATCTACTTTTATTATTTTATTAATTGATGAGGGATCAATATCAATATGAACTTTTTTTGACTTAGGTGAAAACTCATCGATCTTTCCTGTTATCCTGTCATCAAATCTTGCACCTATGTTGATCAATAGATCGCAATCATGCATTGCATTATTTGCTTCGTAAGTTCCATGCATACCTAGCATTCCAATAAATTGATTATCATCCCCTGGAAATGCACCTAACCCTTGTAGAGTTGATGTGATTGGAAAACCGATTAATCTTACAAACTCTTTCAAAGTTTCACTGGCCTTTGGACCTGAATTTATTACTCCACCCCCAGTGTAAATAATTGGTTTTTTAGAATTTGAAATTAAGTTAATTAACTGATCAATTTCATTTTGAGAAAATTTATTGTGTGATTTTCCATTAAGTTTTTTTTCTTTTTTAAATTTTTTATAACTTACTTTTGCAAACTGTATATCCTTAGGGATATCAATTAAAACAGGACCTGGTCTTCCAGTCGTTGCGACTTTAAAAGCCTCGTGCATAACACTTGATAAATCTTTAACGTCTTTTACTAACCAATTATGTTTTGTGCATGGTCTCGTAATTCCTGTGGTGTCACATTCTTGGAATGCATCTGTACCTATCAAATGGGTTGGTACTTGACCAGAAATACAAACTAATGGAACTGAGTCCATGTATGCATCTGTTAGTGCTGTGACAACATTAGTAGCACCTGGACCAGATGTGACTAAAACAACACCAGGCTTACCCGATGATCGCGCGTACCCCTCCGCGGCATGACCAGCTCCCTGTTCGTGTCTTACCAAAATATGCTTAATTGATGAATGATTTTTAAGTTCGTCGTAGATTGGCAAAACTGCACCACCTGGATAACCAAAAATATATTCAACCTCTTGATCTTCAAGACATTTAAATACGATTTCTGCACCAGTGAATAATTTAGACATCTAAGCAATCTAGCTGAAGTTGTGCTGATTGGTCAAGACTAATAGAGAATATCTAAATTTTTTTTAAAAGTTTGTTCAGTTCCTTAGGATTGATTTTGTTCCAATCTTTCATATTTCCTCTCGCCCAAGTAGTCTGTCTTTTAGCATATTGCCTAGTCTTTATTGATATTTTCTCAATTAATTGTCCAATTTGAATTTTTTTTTGAAGATATTGCTTAATCTCACTCACTCCAATTGCTTTATTTAAACTTTTATTCTTTGGAACTCTCAATTTAATTAATTTTTTAACCTCTAAAATAGCACCAAGTTTAATCATCTCCTCAGATCTCTTAACTATTCTCTCTAATAAATCTTTTCTTGGAAAATCGACATAAATTTTAAAAAAATCGTCGTGATCATAATCAGACTTAGTGTCTTTAAACCAACTTATCATAGATTTTTTTGTATATGACTTAATCTCAAATGCTCTTATGGATCTTTGTACATCTAAATTATTAAGTCGATTTTTTATTAAAGGATCTATCTTTAATAATTTTGAAAAAAATTTTTTTTGTCCAATTTTTTTATGTAAATTTCTTACTTTATTTCTAAAATTTGAGGGAATTTTTGGAATATCTACTAACCCATCAATTAAAGCCTTAAAATAAAGTCCTGTACCTCCAACCAAAATAGGAGTTTTTTGATTTTTTTTACAATATAAAATTTTTTTATTAACTAACTTAAGCCAATCACCTGTAGAAAAATTATTTTTTGCACTTTGAAATCCATACAAATGATGACTAATTTTTTGTTGATCTTTTTTAAATGGTCTTGCTGTTAATATCTTTAATTCTTTATAAACTTGCATACTATCAGCATTTATGATTTGCCCTGAAACTTTTTTCGCTAACTTAACCGCAAACTTTGATTTTCCGGATGCTGTAGGTCCATAAATTAAAATAATTTTGGATTTAAAATCCATAAACTAATCTAATTTAACACCTATATATCTTTTCTCATTTTGGCTGTTATAGATCACCAGCAAAATAGTCTTTTGATTACTATTTAGAACTTGTTTAAGTGCTTGATTTAAGTCCTCAACTGTTTTTATTTTTTTCTTCTGTGCTTCTAGAATAATACTGTTCATCTCTATAGAACCAACTAGAGGGCTATCTTTTTCAATACTTGTAATAACTACTCCACTAGTTTGATTTGGTAAATTTCTTGATTTAATATCTTGATCAGACAATTTTCTTACTTTTATTTTAAGATTTTTGATTAAAGTTTCTTTCGGTGTCTCCTCTTTTTTTTTGGAAATTTTAAAGTCTTCTGATGTCTCTAATCTGCCTAATGTAATTATTTTGCTAATTTCTTTTTTATTTCTCCAAATTTTTACTTTTACTTTTTTTCCTACTTCAGTTCTTGCAACAATAATAGGAAGTTCTTTCATTTGTCCTATTCTTTCTCCATTAAATTCTAAAATTATATCTCCACTTTTGACGCCAGCTTTTTCTGATGGACTATTTGGTGCAACACTTGCTACTAAAGCTCCTCTTGGTTCATCTAATTTTTCTACATCTGCAATTTCTTTTGTTACATCTTGAATTCTCACTCCAAGCCATCCTCTTTTTGTTTCCCCAAATTCAATCAATTGATCTATAACAATTTTTGCACTATTCGATGGTATTGAAAAACCAATTCCAACATTTCCACTTCTCCCCAGAATGGCAGTATTAATTCCAATCACATCACCATTCATATCGAATAAAGGTCCACCAGAATTTCCGGAGTTAATTGATGCATCAGTTTGAATATAATCTTCATATCTAGATAATCCTATTGATCGGTTTCTTGCAGAAATTATCCCTGAAGTTACCGTGCCACCTAAACCAAATGGATTACCGATTGCAATTACCCAGTCACCTATTCTTGATTTATCTGAGTCTCCAAACTTTACAGGCAAAAATTTTTCATTGGAATCTATTTTTAATATAGCAATATCTGAAAGTGGATCAGCACCAACTACTTTTGCGTTGAACTTCTTTTCACCGTTCACTTGAACCACTATATCTTCTGCACCTTCAATAACATGATTA
>CABXSO010000004.1 GCA_902514945.1 uncultured Pelagibacteraceae bacterium
TCTTCATTAGTTCCAGGAATTACAAAAGAGTTTAATGATATTGATGAAGCAATGAGACTAGGTTTTAACTGGGCAAAAGGACCTTTTGAAATGCTCGAAGAAATAGGAGTTGAGAATTTCTTTAACAAAATAGATGACTTTAGTGGCAATAGTTTCTTAGAGAATTTATCAAAAAATAAAAATGAAAATTTTTATGGTGAAAGACAAAAATATACCAATATAGAGACTTTAGGAAAAGTTAAGAAAACAGCATCAAGTTTGGATGGAAATGATTCTGCAAAAATTTATAGGTTTAATGATTATAATATTGTTGAGTTTACTACAAAAGCTAACGCTTTAGATTATGATTCTATGGATGCTCTTAAAAAAGCAACTGATAAACCTTTAATAATTATTAATGAAAGCATGCAATTTTCTGCTGGTGTGAATTTAACTTACACAATGCAGTTTGCCGATAAAAAAGATTTTAAATCTATAGAAAAGTTCATTAAATATTTTCAAGAAACATGTAAGCATTTAAAATACTCTAAATATCCAGTTATTTCAGCTCCCTCAGGATTAACATTGGGTGGAGGTTTTGAAGTTATGGTTCAAAGTAATTTTGTAGCATCGCATACAAATATTGTAGTTGGATTAGTTGAAACTATAGTAGGTTTGATTCCAGCAGGAGGAGGATGTAAAGAAATGTTAGCGCGGTGGATGGATACTGAGGAAGCAAAGACAGACCCTAATTATGCACCACTAAAAGTTTTTGATATTATTGGATATGGGAAGACAGCTACGTCACCAGTTGAGGCAGAACCAATGAAATATCTAAGACCTAGTGATAAAAAAATAATGAATAGAAATAGTTTATTAGAAGTTTCTAAAAAAATTTTAAATGAAAATAAGGATTTTACACCACCTGAGGAACTTAAGTTTAATTTACCAGGAAAGTCAGTGATTGGTAAGATGGATAAGATTTTAGAAAAACTTTACAATGATAAGGTTATACTAGATCATGGAGTAGAGGTTGCAAAGGAATTAGCTCATGTTTTAAGTGGAGGTGAAACCACGGTTGAAAAAACTCTTTCTGAAGATGATTTATTTAAATTAGAGCTTGATGCTTTTATGAGATTAATTGAAACTCAAAAAACGCAAGATAGAATAAAACACACTTTGGCAACTGGTAAACCTTTAGTTAACTAACATCCTTAAGGAATTTATAAAATCAGGTCTTAAAACGTATTCAGATTTGTCCAAGTATTTTATTTTATACAAAGCCTCTAAACCATAAATTACTTTTCCAATAGGCGTAAACTCAGTTTCAAACAATGGTTCGTCCCTCAGTGTTATGAAGAATTGGCTATCCTCAGTATTATACGTTTTAGTTCTTGCTAACGCGACACTGCCTTTATCAAAATCAAACGGTGTATTTATTTCTGAATTAATCGTTCCCAATCCAGACTTACCAGTCCCAATCTTTCCATAATCAAGATACCCTTTTTTGCCAAATTCCAAGTCTCCTGCTTGTACGATCGTATTTTTAATTACTCTATGAAAAGCTATATTATCATATGCTTTAGATTTGATTAATTTTTTGAATCTTTTTACTGCTTTGGGTGAAACCTCAGGATATAGTTCTATAATAACATTTCCACAGGCAACATTCAAAATTGCGATATTTTCAGGATAATTAAACTTTAAATTTTTAGGATCATAATTTTTTATAAATAAACATTTGTTCTTTATCAAAAAAAAAGAGCTAAAAGAAAATATTGCTAAAATAATTATAAATATAAAAATTATTTTTTCTGACCTTGAGGGTTTTATTTTTTCAATCACAAAATAAAGTTTTCATCAATTTTTAATATGTTTGTTTTGATAAATCGTATTTTTTTTTCTAAAATTGGATCTAGATTATTAAATTTTTTTTCAATCATCAAATGCGAAAAAACCTCTGCCATATCTTCAGACGCAGTAGATTGTGAATATTCAGAAAAAAAACCTTTAGTATTTATATATGTATCTAGACCAAGCTTATCAGTACAAGTAGAACATTTAGCATATTTGAATTCGTTCTCATTAAATTTAGTCCAAACCTCTTCATTAAACAATTCCTCAAAACTGTCATTAATAATATGAAAAACTTCGTGATGAATTACTCTTTCAAAATATTTCTCATTAAACCTAACATCTAATATAAGAGTTTTCATCACATGATCTGGTATCCCAGCAGTATTTATTTTTGATATTGATAAATCTTCACATAAAACAATATATTTAAGATTAATTTTTTTTAAAAATTTTTGACTATATTTATTTAGATTTCTTTGAATTATTTTGTATTTTTTATCAATTATTTCTTTTTTTGAATTGTAACAACTAATATTATTATCAATCCCTAATGTGAAAGGTTGTTTAGCATAAAAGTACCTTAGCTTATTTGGAGTTTTGATGTCATAAATTTCTAAATTTGGAATTTTAATTAGATTATAAATTGTATCTGCATAGGTTTGAGAGGAAATAAATGAAGAGAGCATAATCAATATAATTAATCTCATAAATTTACACATAGAAGATATTCCAATTTAGATGAATGTGATACAGTTTTACTGTGAAAAAAAAAGGAAATAAAGATCCAATCCAACCTGTTAGTGGTACAAAAGTACCCAGATTTGCTGGTCCCTCAACCTTTGCAAGATTACCTGAGTTAAGAGACGTTGAAAGTTGCGATGTTGCAATTGTTGGTATCCCATTTGATGCCGGCACAAGTTATAGACCAGGTGCAAGATTTGGACCTCAGCACATTAGACAAGCCTCTCGACACTTAAGAACAAATTATCATCCAAGTTATGATGTTGAACCTTTTAAAGTACAACAAGTTGCAGATGCTGGGGATATTACTTGTAATCCTTTTAATATAGAAGAGGCAATCAAACAGATAGAAACAGGAGCTGAGGAATTATTAAATAAAGTTGGAGGCATTATAAGTTTAGGGGGTGACCACACAATTGCATTTCCGTTGTTAAAGGCTGTTAACAAAATTAACAATGGTCCAGTAGCTCTAGTTCATTTTGATGCTCATCTAGATACTTGGGATACATATTTTGGTGCACCTTATACCCATGGTACACCCTTTAGAAGAGCGAGAGAAGAAAACTTATTTTTAGATGATGCCTCTATGCATGTAGGCATAAGAGGTCCATTATATAGTAGAGAGGATATAAAAAATGATGAAAGTTTTGGGTTTAAAATAATTCATTGTGATGAATTCCAAACACAGGGAACAGATAAAATTGCTGAAAGAATTAAAAAAAGGGTAGGAAATAATCCTTTGTACTTATCTATAGATATTGATGTATTGGATCCTGCTTTTGCCCCTGGCACAGGTACTCCAGAAATTGCTGGAATGACATCAAGAGAAATGGTCAATGTTCTTAGAGGTTTATCAGGATTAAATTTAATATCAGCAGATGTGGTTGAAGTTTCTCCAGCATATGATCATGCTGAAGTTACTTCTCTTGCTGCTGCAACTATAGTATATGAATTAACAAATTTATTTGCAAAAAAATAATCAAAGCTTAATTTTTTATGGAGAATAAAAAGAATTTTTATATTGGTGGAAGATGGCAAGAGCCTAAAAGCACACAGGAGATTAAAGTTATCAATCCTGCAACAGAGGAAAATAGTGCTGTTATAACTTTAGGTAATAAAGATGACGTAGATCATGCTGTAAGCTCAGCTAAAAAAGCTTATGAGACTTGGGCTTTTTCTTTGAAAGAAGACAGAATAAAGTTATTAGAAAAACTATACGAAAATTATAAAAAAAGGTGGGCGGATATTGCAAAAGCAATCACCCTTGAAATGGGTGCTCCCAAGGATTTTGCTACAAAACTTCAAGCTGGCACTGGTGCAGCACATATAAAATCTTTTATTAGACATTTAAAAAATTTTGAATTTGAAAAACCTTTAGGTGATCATGCACCAAATCAAAGACTTATTTATGAACCTAAAGGAGTTTGTGCATTAATCACACCTTGGAATTGGCCAATGAATCAAGTTTGTTTGAAAGTTATACCTGCAATAGCTTCTGGATGTACAATGGTTTTGAAACCATCTGAACTTGCGCCATTGTCCTCAATGATTTTAGCTGAATTAATTGATGAAACTAATTTTCCTCCAGGAGTTTTTAATTTAATTAATGGCGATGGTTCTACAACAGGAGAAGCATTAACTCGGCATCCAGATATTGATATGATTTCTTTTACAGGTTCGACGAGAGCTGGAGCATTAATTTCACAAAATGCTGCAAGTGACTTTAAAAGAGTGAGTTTAGAATTAGGTGGCAAAGGAGCTAATATTATCTTTAAAGATGCAGATCCAAGCGCTATTGAATGGGGTGCTTTAAGATGTTTTAAAAACTCTGGTCAATCTTGTAATGCACCAACAAGAATGCTTATTGAAAAATCTAATTATAATCAAGCCGTTGAAAAATTAAAAAAATTTTCTGAAGAAATGAAGGTGGGTGATCCAAATAAAGAAGGAGAACATATTGGCCCCGTAGTCTCAGAAACACAATTTAAAAAGATACAAACTTTAATTCAAAAGGGAATTGATGAGGGGGCTAAACTAATAGCTGGGGGATTAGGAAAACCCAACGGTCTAGAGAAAGGATATTATGTAAAACCAACAGTGTTTATTGACGTAAATAATAAAATGGAAATTGCTAAAACTGAAATCTTTGGACCTGTTTTGTCAGTGATCCCGTTTGAAACTGAAGATGAAGCTATAAAAATAGCTAATGATACCACTTATGGTTTAACAAATTATATTCAAACTAAAGACCAAGAAAAAGCTAGAAGAGTTGCAAAAAAATTAAGATCTGGAATGGTTGATGTAAATGGTGCTGGAATTGCTATAGATACACCATTTGGTGGTTTTAAACATTCAGGTATTGGAAGAGAGGCAGGCGAGCACGGTCTTCAAGAGTTTTTAGAGATTAAATCAGTAGGTGGTTGGAATTAATTTACTTTAAAAGATCTTTTAATTTATTTTCTTTTTCTAAAGCTCTGACTTCATCATAGCCACCAATGTGTTCATCATCAAAAAAAATTTGTGGAATAGTTCTTTTTCCGTTAGCTTTCTTTATCATTTCTTCCATTGCACCTTTAACTTTTGAAATATCTATTTCATTATAAGTTGCATCATTTCTTGTAAGCAATCTTTTTGCTGCTTCGCAGTAATTACACATTGGACCGGTATAAATTTTAATTTCCTTCACTAATTATAGATAATCACCTTTTCTAATTTTACTAGTAATTTGTTTTCGAGAATATTCAAACTTTTTTCTATGTTTGATACTTTTTTGATTAACTCTTTTTCTCCATAATCTAAATGAAGAGGGTTTGAGTGATTTTCTCATTATTTTTATAACATCAGATTCTTTGTAACCGGTTTTTTTTTCTATTTCTTCAAAAGTGATCCTATCTGCCCAAGCAGCCCATATGACCCAGTCTGGACTCTCAATGTTAGGCTCCGGATTTTTGACTCGAGTAAGGGGCCTGTGACCTTTTTTTTTCATAAATCCTTTATATTCAAAAAAAATCTTTAATGCATTTTTATTTAAGACTTGATATAGTTTAATTTGATAGTCCTTCTTAGCCATCTTTAGCTCCCGGTTTTTAAGGACTATCTTTATATTCTATAAAACTTAATCTCTTATATAAGTTTTTAATTTTTTTTTTGGTATTTTGTTAATTTACCAATCAATCCAAAATAAATTCTATTTGGTAAAAAACCTAAAATTTTCAATATCATTGTTAATGATTTTGGAAAATGAATTTCAAAAGAATGTTTATTTACCAAACCATCATATATTTTTTCTGCTGCGTATTCGGGAGTTTTCAAAAAAGGCATATTGAAATCATTTTTATCTGTCATAGGAGTTTTAATAAAACCAGGTGAAACTAAACAAACCCGAACATTCGATCTGCCAAAATCAAAATAAAGACTTTCAGCTAAATTATTCAAAGCTGATTTTGAGGGTCCATACCCAGTTGAATTTGGTAATCCGCGATAACCTGCAATAGATGAAACAATCGTAATTGTTCCACTTTTTTTATTTTTAAAATACTCTTCTACAGCTTTAATACTATTTAAAGTTCCAAAAAAATTGACCTTAAAAACATTTTCTATTTGTTCCACATCAATATCTTTCTCTTTTTTTGGATCCCATGTTCCAGTTGAAAAAAAACAAATATCTATATTCTCAAATTTATTTTTAATTTGATTAAAAACCTCTTTACAATTTTCTTTTTTAGTAACATCTAACGGAAAAGAAGTTATATTTTCGTATTCATTTGAAATTTCCTCTAATAAATTTTCCCGTCTTGCTGATATTGCAACATTCCAGCCTTCATTAGCAAATTTTATGGCTAAAGCTTTTCCAATTCCAGTGCTACCACCTGTAATCCAAATAGTTTTTTTAATCATTCTATAAAGATGTATAATACTATTATGTTAAAAAATAAATTTTTATCCTTAATTCTTTTTTTAATTATCACTTTTTCCGCATCATTTATTGGGGGTTTAATCACAATTAGTTTTAAAGAGCCTTGGTATTCCGAGCTTGTAAGATCAAATTATAATCCACCAGATTGGATTTTTGCTCCAGTATGGACAACACTTTATCTGATGATGACTATAGCGATTTGGACTTTTTGGCATAGCAAAAAAAGGGATATAAATACTGTTTATATTTATTTTATTCATATTGTTTTTAATACAACTTGGAGCATTGTTTTTTTTGGTTTACACCAAATTTTTTTAGCTTTTATTGTTCTAATTGTTTTAATTTGTTTAATAATAGTTTTAATTATTAGATTTAAACGTGTCACTTTTGTAAGTTATTACTTAATGATTCCATATTTACTTTGGTGTCTCTATGCACTATTTCTTAATTATAACTTATTAATATTAAATTAAATGGATGATGTTGTAATAGTTGGTGGTGGAATAATCGGTGCATCAACCGCATATTTTTTATCTAAAGAGGGAAGAAAAGTTAAGGTAATTGAGAGAGATCCAACTTACAAAACAGCCTCTTTTCCACTTTCACTTGGAGGCTTTAGAAGACAATTTTTTCAAACAGAGAATATATTATTGGGAAAATTTGCTAGAGAATTTATTTTCCAAATACCTGAATTACTTAAAACAGATAAAAATCCCAATCCTACAGCAAGCATGGTACCTAATGGATATTTGTTGTTGTTTGGTAAAAAACATGCAGATGAACAATATAAAGCTTTAGAAAATCATAAAGCATGTGATGCTGGCACTAAAAATATTAAAGGTTCTGACGTAGATAAATATTTTTCTTACATCAATAAAGATGGGATTGAAACTGCAACATTTACCGACAACAAAAGTGAAGGTTGGATTGATCCTTTTCTATTTCACACTGCATTAAAAAGTAAAGCAATAGCACAGGGTGCAGAATTTGTTAAAGGTGAAGTAAAATCATTATCAGAGATCAGAGCCAAAACAATAATATCCGCAGCTGGATGTTGGACAAAAGAGTTATTAGAAGATATTCCTGTTGAACCACAGAAACACACTGTCTTTAGAGTGAAGTGTCCAAAACATATTCCTGAAATGCCATTGACGGGAGATTTGACCACAGGAGTTTATTGGAGACCCGAAGGAAAGGAATATTTAGCTGGTTCGCCAAATTCAGTCTTTGGGGCAAATGATCTTGAGCCTGCCTGGGACGATTTTGAGGAATTAGTTTGGCCTGCGTTGGCTAAAAGGATACCAGCATTTGAAGAGTTAAAATTAACTGGTGGTTGGGCTGGTTATTATGATTGTAATAGATTAGATAATAATGCTGTAGTAGGGAAACATCCAAAATTTGAAAATGTTTATTTAGCGACTGGCTTTACAGGAAGAGGATTAATGCAAGCACCTGGCATAGGTAGAGCCTTGACAGAGTTAATTACAACTGGCTCATATCAATCAATAGATATTTCCAATATGGCAGTTGAGAGAGTCTTAGGCCAAAAAGCAAGACACGAGCCTTATGTTTTATAATCATTTTTGACTTATGCAAAAAATTTTTAATTTTTTTCCACTTTCAGTTTACAAATCAACACTTTCTCTTAGTGAAAATGAAAAAAAAGAAATGGTTGATGAAATTCGTTTGATGGAAAAAGAAAGTAAAAATTTAAATTATAAATCTCCAAGTAAAGCTTGGACAGGAGATACTCAAGGATTTGAATATTTACATAATAACCCGAAGTTTAAAAACTTATTTAGCCAAATAAATAATTGTATATTGGAATATTTGGAAAATTTATCCTTAAATCATGAAAAGCTTGATCTTTATTTTCAGAGGTCTTGGGCAACAATTTCTAAAAATATAGAACATATTGACAATCACTCTCATGATCAATCACATATTTCCATAGCTTTTTATTTAAAGAAACAAAAAGATGATGCTAAAATTATGTTTTTTGATACCTCTAAGCATAATGAATTTATTCCACAGTTATTTGACTCTAGGTCTTTAGCAAAAGAGAACATTTTTAAAAAAAGAGATATCTTGAATTCAAGCAAAGTTGTGTTTGATACTAAAGAAGATGATCTATTAATATTCCCCTCTAAAACAATTCATGGTACAGAACAAGGTAAGTCTAACTCCGAGAGGATATCAATCTCAGCAGATATTGTATTTTTAGCAAAAGATTCATCAACACTAGAACATTTAGTTCCACCAATTGAAAATTGGAAAAAATTTTCTAATTAATAAAAAAGTTTATGTACCACAGAAGGTTTTGTATCCTTTTGAGGAACTTTCTGTTTTTAGATAGTCTGAAATATTTTCTTGATAGACATAAGGTTTTTCAAGAATTTTTAATAGTTTTTTAAATGGCCCTAGATTGCCATTTTCAGCTATTTCTAATGTCTTCTCAATTTTATCATTTCTTGGGATTACTAAGGGGTTAACACTTCTCATCAATTTAATATATTTTTCAGGAGTGTTATTGTTTAATTTTAATCTTTCTAGCCAACTTTTTTTCCAATTTTTAAAATCATTACCTCTATATAAGTTATCATCATATTCTTTAAGACCCATTAAATTGCAAAAGGTATTAGTATAATCTGCTTTATTTTGATGCATCCAAGTAAGCAAATCAATTATTAAAAATTTATCCTTATCATCTGCACCCTGTAATCCTAGTTTTTTTCTCATCATGTTCATCCAGCTCTCCTCATACTTTTTTTCGAATGTATTAATGAGATCTGTAGCACTTTTAATTGCTTGATCTTGATCTTGATGAATCAGTGGGATCAAACATTCAGCGAAACGTGAAAGGTTCCACTTTGTAATAGAAGGCTGGTTACAGTAAGCATATCTCCCCATTCTATCAATCGAGCTAAAAACAGTCTTTGGATCGTATGTATCCATAAATGCACAAGGTCCATAATCGATTGTTTCTCCAGAAATTGTCATGTTGTCAGTATTCATAACGCCATGAATAAAACCAACACGCATCCAGTTAACTACAAGATCAATCTGTTTATTTATAAGAACTTTCAAAAGATCCAAAGCTTTTTTTTTGGAATGTATAAGTTCTGGACAATGCCGTTTAACAACATAATTTAAAAAAATTTCTAATTCATCTTTTTTGTCCCTTGCTGCTACATATTGAAAAGTTCCAACTCTGATATGACTTGAAGCAACTCTTGTTAAGATAGCACCTTGCAATGGAGTATCTCTTATTATCTTTTCGCCAGTTTTAGCCACTGCCAAACTTCTTGTTGAAGGAATATTTAGATTATGCATTGCCTCACTAATAATGTATTCTCTCAACATTGGGCCCAGTGCAGCTCTACCATCGCCATTTCTAGAAAATGCAGTTTTTCCTGAACCTTTAAGTTGAATATCACATCTATTATTACTCTTTGTTAAATGCTCACCTATTAAGACTGCTCTTCCATCTCCTAACATTGTGAAATGTCCAAATTGGTGTCCTGCATAAGCTTGAGCAATTGTATCACTTCCCTCTGGAAGAATATTTCCACTAAATAAAGCTGATAATTCAGCTTTATCAATTTTTGTAAAGTTTAAGTTTAATTTTTTGGCTAAATTGTCATTAATCAAAACCAATTCAGGTTTTTTTACAGCTACAGGTTTAATGTGCTCCTTAAATGCATTAGATAGTCTTGAATAAGAATTATCGAAATTCCAGTTTATTTTATTTTTCATAGGGATTTATTGGCTCCATATTCTCTTCAACAATTCTTCTCTTCCACAAGCTTTTTTATATCTTAGATATCGCTCAAATTTTACTTTATAAAAATCTTGATGGTATTCTTCTGCTTTATAAAATTTTTCAAAGTTTCTAATATAAGTCACTACTTTCTTATTAAATTTATTTTCTAATTCTTTAATATCTTTTTCTATTAAAATTTTTTCCTCATCATTTGTATAAAATGCAACTGATCTATAACTATATCCTTTGTCACAGAACTGACCATAAGCATCAAATGGGTCAATATTAATCCAAAAATTTTCTAGCAATTCATTATAAGAAATTACCGTTTTATTATATATTATTTCTACAACCTCAAAGTGACCAGTTTTTCCATATGTTACTTCTTTGTAAGTTGGATTTTTAGTGAAACCTCCAGAGTATCCAGAGACAACTTCTTCTACACCTTTTAATTTTTCGAATGATTCCTCCACACACCAAAAACATCCTCCTGCAAAATAGGCTTTATCTTTTTGTGCAGAATATGAAAAATTTGTATTAAATAAGATGAGAATTATAACAAAATACTTCATCAAGTATCATAAACAAAATAGTTATAATAAGTCCATGGTATTAAAGGTAGCTACTTGTAGTAGTCTACCTTTAATATTGATTTTTTAGAATTATTTTTTTTGGTATTTGGCTGCTTCTTCAGAACCACCAGTTGCTGAACCTTTACTATATGAATGAGCACCCATCCCAGCTAATTGTCCATCTTTAACAATTAAATACTGATTTCTAATTTCTTTACCATCAAAGAAACATTCAAGTATCTCTCTTACACCATCCGCATATCTTGCTTGTGCAGTCAATGAAGTCCCTGAAGTATGAGGTGTCATACCATGATGTGGCATGCTTCTCCACACGTGATCATTTGGGGCTGGTTGCGGAAACCATACATCTCCGGCATAACCACTTAATTGACCACTCTTTAATGCTTTTGCAATTGCATCACGGTTACAGATTTTTCCTCTTGCAGTGTTCACAATATAAGCCCCTTTTTTCATTTTACTTATCATTGCATCATCAAATAAGTTTTCTGTTTCTGGATGAAGTGGACAATTAATTGTTACTACATCACAAACTTTAACCATTGATTCAACTGACTCATGAAATGTAAGATTAAGTTCTTTTTCAACCGCATCAGGCAGTCTATGTCTATCAAAGTAATGCAAGTGGGTATCAAAAGGCTTCATTTTTCTTAATGCATCTAAACCAATTCTTCCTGCAGCAACGGTTCCAATATGCATACCTTCAACATCATATGATCTCTGAACTGCATCAGCAATATTCCAGCCACCTTCATTTACAATTCTATGTTGGTTATGGTAATCTCTTACCATTGAAACAATCATCATTACGATGTGTTCAGCTACTGATCTAGAATTACAGTAAGTTACTTCTACAACATCAATTTTATTATCCATTGCAGCTTGCAAATCAACGTGATCTGAGCCAATACCCGCCGTAATTGCCATTTTAAGATTTTTAGCTTTAGCAATTCTTTCTTTTGTTAAATAATATGGAAAAAACGGTTGAGAAATAACAATATCAGCATCTACGATATGTTTATCAGCTTCGCATCCATCACCATCTTTACTGTTCGTAACTACTAACTCATGTCCATTACTCTCTAAAAACTTACGTAATCCAAGTTCACCAGATACACACCCAAGTAATTGCCCTGGAGTATAATCTCTACCTTTAGGTGAAGGTAAAGTCATCCCATCTGGGTATTTTTCTATTTTTGGTAACTCTGAAAGTGCATATGATTTTGGCATCCCACCTTTTGGATCATCATACAGTATACATAATATTTTCATTTATTCCTCTCTATATATTTAGTTTTATAATTGCGATCTAACATCATTTTGAGATATCTAGCAATTAATTATTTTTGTTTTGGATAAGGTTTTTTTAGAATAAATCTATTGGTAATAATTGCAAAAATAATAATTATTATAGATCCTAATATTACAGGGCTTAATAAGTAGTCCAAAGAGACACTGCCTATAATTACAATTATTGGATTACCACCAGCAGGTGGATGAGTTATATTTAATAGGATCATTAATCCAACTCCAAAACCCACTGCCAATGGGATTGTTAAAAAAATTGGCAACGGAATAAAGTATAAAAAAAATAAACCTACTAGAGAAGTAATTAAATGACCAAAAAAAACATTTTTTGGTTGAGCGAAGGGACTATCAGGATATCCATAAAGTAGAACCATCGATGAACCGAATGAGGCTAGTAAAAATATTCCAAATTCTGTTTTATAAGTTAGAAAAGTTAAAATACCAATTGTAATTATTGAAAATAAACCAGCTAAAAAGGATTGTCTAAGATTACCCATGATTTAAGTTGACACTATTTTTTTTAATGTTTTGAAAGGTAGTAATATACAATCTTTTTTATTAATATTTTTATTTTTGATTAATTTTTTCAGTGAATCCCATTTTTTGTCGGAAATTTTTACTGTATCATCAAAATAAAACTCAGCCTCATCACATAAATTATTAATTTTTTCTTTTTGATTATTTATTGAAATTTTTGACAGCAAACTTGCTGATGCTTGGCAGTATACACACGACTTTCCTTGATACCCAAAGTCTAAAATTTTCTTATTTTTTATAATAAGTTCAATTTGCATTTCATCTCCACATAAAGAATTTTTCAGCTTTGAAATATGCGTTCGGTTTTTAACATTTCTATTGTTATCCGTATTGGCAGCAATGTTAAGTACTTCTAAGTCCATTTTAATATTAATTATATAATTTATAAAAGCCAATCAAGTTGTCATTTAAAATATATCTTTAACACAACTTCAAATGGAAAAGCAAAATTTAAAAGGTTGAATTGTGGATTATTTTTTATCAAATTAATCAAACACAACTCTAAACTAGATTTTCTCATTTTTGTTGTAGTTATCAATTTTTAGAATAATCTTCGAAAATGCTCGAATTAAAAAATCCAAAAATTGCAGTACCTGTTGTTTTATTTGCAGGAATATTATGGTCCTTTGGACCTTTGGTAGTAAGATATATGGATAATCCTAATCAAGTACCATGGCAATATATATTTGGAAGAGGATTAACAATTTTTATTTTATTAAATCTTTACCTATATTTTGAGGAAGGATTAAAATTTTATAAAAATTACCTTAAAATGGGTTATTCGGGCATCATTGGTGGAACAGGATTGGGGATTGCGATGATAAGTTTTATTTATTCAATTACTAACACTTCGGCAGCTATTACTTTACTTTGCCTTGCAGCCATGCCTTTCTTCACCGCACTATTAGCTTTTTTATTTCTTAAAGAAAAAATTTCATTAAATGTTTGGATCTCTATATTTATTGCAACTGTAGGAATTATAATTATGGCTTTTGGAAGCTCTGGATCAAATTCAATTATTGGCTTTATTTTTGGAATGCTATCATCGATTGGGTTTTCAGTTTTTTCTGTAACTTTAAGATGGAGGACTGAGACACCAAAGTTTACGACAGTAGCCTTTTCAGGTTTTTTTTGTTTTACTTTTGCATCAATAATGCTCTTGAGCACTAACCAAGTATTCTTTTCAACAAGTTACAATGGTGCATTATTTTCGCTTCATGGAATATTAGTTTGTATGGGTTTGATTTTATATTCTATTGGTTCTAAAGCTATACCCGCTGCAGAATTAACTTTATTGTCATTAACCGAAGTAATTGGAGGAATTTTTTGGGTATGGTTACCAATTTTAGGAATTAATGAAGTTCCTGACTCATATACTATTATAGGAGGTTTTTTTCTTTTTATCTCCTTAATTTATTACAGTTTAGTAATGCGATGGAATAAAAGGTTCATAGCCCTTAATTGATTAATAAAAATGAGCAAAAAAAAAGTAACTGTTAATAGCTGGAACGAATGGGATCCACTCAGACACGTAATTGTTGGGAAAGCAGATGGCAGTTGTATCCCAGCGCCAGAGCCAGCTTTAGACGCTAAGGTTCCGGAAGATTCTGAAATGAAAGGCTCTTATGGACCTCGTGCAAAAGATACTGTTGATAAAGCTAATGATCTGTTAACTAATTTTGCATCAATGCTAGAAAAAAGAGGTATCAAAGTTGATCGTCCTGTACCGATAAATCACAATCAAAAAATTTCTACCCCTGATTGGGAGGTAGAGAGCATGTTTGGATGTATGCCAGCTAGAGATATAATACTTACAGTTGGCAACGAAATGCTTGAGGCCACGATGAGTTATAGATGTAGATGGTTTGAATATTTAAATTATAGACCTCTTATTCAAAAATACTTTGAACAAGATAAAAATATGCGCCATGAAACTGCACCAAAGCCAAGATTAACGGATGCTGATTACCGCAAGGATTATTTATCAGATAAAATTGGAATTCAAAAGAGACTTCAGTGGACAGATGAAAAATTTTTTGTTACTACAGAGGAGGAGCCACTATTTGATGCTGCAGATGTTCTTAGATTTGGTAAAGATCTAATTGTGCAACATGGTTTTACTACAAATTTAAAAGGTATTGATTGGCTTAGAAGACATTTCGAAAACCACAGAGTTCATGTTGTTAATTTTCCTGGAGATCCTTATCCAATTCATATTGATGCAACTTTTACGCCAATTAGAGAGGGACTTATTATAAATAATCCTCAAAGAAGACTTCCAAAAGAACAAAGAAAATTATTTGAGGATAACGGGTGGGAAATAATAGATAGTGCACAACCAGCCCATAATGAACCCCCACCTCTTTGCTATTCATCAGTTTGGTTATCAATGAATGTTTTAGTTTTAGATCCTAAAACAGTTTGTGTTGAAAAAAGTGAGATTTATCAAGCAGAACAACTTGATAAATTAGGTATGGAAGTTATTCCCGTTGATTTAAGAGATGCCTATGCTTTTGGAGGAGGTGTTCATTGTTGCACAGCAGACGTTTATAGAGAAGGGGATTTTAAAGATTATTTTCCTAAACAGTAGATTAGTTTTCTTTTGTAATATCTATTTTAAAATTTTCTAATCCTGACGAAAAACTATCATCAGCAGAATTTTCTTTTTTTTCAAATGATTGCAACTTTTCAAACTCTTTTTGTTTTAATCTCTCTTCTCTTAGGTTTTCTTTATGCTCTTTTGCTTTTTGTTCTTTATCAAATTTCTCCTCCCATTCTTTAATTTTAATATATTCTAATTCTTTTTGCTTTTTTTCCTCTTGTTTAATCATTTTAAGAGTTCTTTCTCTTCTTCTTTTCTCTTTCAGCTCAAAATTTTTTTGTTCCTCTTCACGGACCTTTAAATCAATATCTTTTCTATTTTGAGCCTCTTCCCTTAATTTGAGTTCTTTTTCTTTGGATCTCAACTCTTTACTTATTAATATTAATTCTTCGTCTTTTTTTACTAATCTTACAGCCTCTAACTTTTGTGAATCTTCTTTAATTTTGATTTCTTTTTCTTTTAATCTCAATTCGTCCTCATTAAGTTTTAATTTATTACTTTCTTTAATTAGTTTCTCTTCCCATATTTTTAAATCTTTTCTTTCTTTAAGTATTTGATTTTTTTCTTTTAACTTTTCTAATTTGATAGATTTTATTTTATTAAGTTCTTTATTTTTTTTGTAATTAGAAATTGCGTTACTTAAAAAAGATTTTGCAGCGAGATTAGTAATTCTAACAATTCCCTGTTTTCTTTTTAAATTTTTTTGTTTTGTTTTTTTTCTAGTCATTTTTGTATTTTTATATTGAAACAAATATTTGAAATATTTTCAATAATTCCTTATAAAGTAATTTTTCAATAGTGCTTATTTTGAGTTTCAACCTATAAGGGATTAATTTCGTTTAAAATGACTAAAATTAATAATTTTTTTGCATTAAACATATCTAAACATTATTAACGTTTAGTGAAAAAATTTAAAAAATTAATAATTGCCTGCGATGGAGAGTCTGCGAGTGGAAAAAGTACCGCTGCAAAACTCATTTCTAGAAAATATAGATTAATGCTATTAAATTCTGGACTATTGTATAGGTATGCTAGCAGAGAAATTATTAACCATAATCCAAAAAACAATATAAATTTTTTAAAAAAAAAATTTAGAACCATCTCCTACCAAAAAATACACAAATTAAATTTACATTCTGAAAAAATTAGTAACCACGTTAGTTTTTTAGCCAAGAATAGGAATGTTAGAAAAATAATAAATACTTTTCAAAAAAAATTGATTAAAAAAAATAAAAAAATTTGTGTTGAAGGAAGAGATATTGCAAGCAAGATATTAGCTAAAAGCCCCAAATATGATTTAGCTTTCTATTTTAAATGTGATGTTAAAGTTGCAAGTTATAGAAGATGGTTAGACATAAAAAAAAAAGTTCCATTAAAAAATGTGAGAAATTCACTTAATAAAAGAACATCAATGGATAAAAAAAGAAAAAATAGTCCATTAGTTAGAGTAGATGACGCAATTTTAATTAGAACAGATAAATTAAGTAAAAATCAAGTTATACTTAAAATGTCAGAACATATAGATAAAATTATCTAAAACTCCTCAATTTTCCTCTTTTATTGGTTCCTCTATAGGTTCTGTAGTTGGATTTAATTCAATACCAGCTGGTGTAATTGTCTGAGGCATAGCTACGAATTGAGAATCAGGATTTTCAATAGTTGGTCTAATTTTCATTCTATAAATTCCAAATACTCCAATTAAAGAATGAAAGAAAAATAAAAAAATAAAAAATCCATTAGAACCAACAATATCCATAAATATTGAGCATAAAAAAGGACCACTTATAGCACCTAAACCGAATACGAACTGAAGACCTGCACCTGCAGCAACAAATTTATCTTTTGTAATATAGTCATTCGTGTGAGCAAGAATTAGTGAAAACATGGGCAAACTACAAAAAGAAAAAAAAATAAAAAAGATATAAAACCAGGTTTTACTTGTTGCTAAACCGTCGGGCAAATACATTTGTCCAGAAACAAATATTGTAAAAACTGCAAATATTGCAGCACCAAAAGTAGATGCAATTATAACTTTTCTTCTATCATAAAAATCTGATATTTTTCCAACAGGAAATTGAGCAATAGCTCCAGAAATTGCTAACAAAAAAGTAACAATTGAAATTTCAAAAATAGTAAAATTCATTGAAGTTGCATAAACTGCCAGCAAAGTAAATAATGCAGACTGAATTGTCCCATAAAAAAAAGAACTAACTATTCCAAATGGAGAGGATTTATAAAGTTCTTTAAGAGACATGGCTGTTATTTTTTTAAAAGTTGGCGGTTTTTTTTTAGTAAGTAAAATAGGTATTAATGCTGCTGAAGTGATTACAGAAACCAATATAAAAGGTTGGAAATTTTTTGGAGTACTAAAATTTAATAAAAACATTCCAATACCAATTGAACCATAAAGGATGACCATATAAATTGATAAAACACTTCCTCTATTTTTATTACTAGATCTATCATTAAGCCAACTTTCTGCGACTGTGTACATACAAACCATACTGACTCCAGTTAAGAGCCTTAAAAGAAACCATATAAATGGATGAATTAAAATTGAGTGGATTAAAATTATTAATGATGCTAAAGATGCAAATGCTGCAAAAACCCTAACGTGGCCAACTTTTGAAATAACACTAGGAATTGTTGCTGCGCCTATAAAATATCCAATAAAATAACCTGACATTAAAAAACCGGTTGCTGTCAAACTAAATTCTTCCTGAACCGCTCTTACTCCCAATAATGATCCTTGAAAACCATAGGCCATCATTATAAAGCTCATACCTAAGAATAATGCCCAAGAATTCTTTAAAACTTTATACATAAAAATGCGCTAATTATCCGCCGTTTACAAGTAAATCAAGTCTTAATTGTGACGGTAATTAAGAATTCCTTAATTTCAAAAATGAGTGAATAGCAATGGTTGCCACTATTACAGCTCCTCCAATTATTGTTTCAAAGCTTGGCTGTTCTTTTATAATTAACCAAACCCAAATTGGACCTATAATCGTCTCTAGTAAGAAGAAAAGATTTACCTCGGCTGCTGGTATAAATCTTGGTGCAATTGTTACTAAAACAAATGGTATGGCAACACATAGAATACACATTAAGGGGACAATAATTAAGTCATTTTCTACAAGTGCAAAACTGTCTATAAAAAATAAAGCGAAAGTGGCGACAAAAAGTTTCCCCACCACTGCTGCTGGAACTAAATTTTTTGATTTAGCAGATCTAATTGTAATAGCCCCAATAGCAAGACCAATCGCAGTAATAAATCCCATAATATCACCATAAAAATTACCAAGTTTTAGAGAATCAAAGAATATATATAAAATAGCACCAAACGTAACAATTACTGAAATCCATGTTTTTTTATCTGAAGTTTCTTTTAGAAAAATTGAACTAAGTATTGCGGATAGCATTGGTGCAGTTGCTATCATTACTAGTGTATTTGCTACGTTAGTATTTTGTATTGAGACTACAAAGGTAATATTTGTAATACTGAAAGTAGTTATATAAATTATACCATGGTAACTACTATCTAGGAGTATTTTGAAAAAATTTAATTTGTAAATTATTAACATTACAAAAAAAACAGTTAAAAAGGGAATTATTCCTCTATAAAAAACAAGGCCCCAGGTATCTATATTTGAAATCCTAATAAATAAAGAGTCAGGTGTGATAAACATTACAGCTACAAAAGCAAGTAATGATCCTTTTTGTTGATCTGTTAGATCTTTCACGCTTTCAAATTTCTCCAAAAAGTTTTGGCAAGATTGATTTTTGAAATGTCAAATAAAGTTTTTAGTCCAGTAGGGGATGTAACATTAATATCTCCATTAAGTTTTTGATCAATAAAATCGATTCCTGCAAAATAAATATTTTCTTTTTTTAAATCTTTTGCAATTATTCTAGATATTCTTTTTTCTGAGGTTGTTAACCGAGTATTTTTTGGTAGGGCACCTTTGCTCATATTACTAAGATATGAACCTTTTTTTGGGACCCTTGAAATTACCCCACACACCTTACCATTTATTAAAAAAACTCTTTTGTCTCCTTTACTTATTTTTGGCAAATATTTTTGACACATTATAAAACTATGTTTTCTAATAAATTTATTAATAAAGTTTAATTTAAATGTACTGAGTAGGTGAATATCATTACCACTAAAACTATGAATTGGTTTTAAAATTACATACTTGTTCTTTTTAAAAAAGTTTTTAATTTCGTGAATATTTTGACTAAAAATTGTACTTGGCATAAATTTTTGATATTTAATAGAATAAAGTTTTTCAGAAACATTTCTTATGGATGTGGGATCATTGATAATTTTTACTTTTTTCTTAATTCTCTCAAGTATGTAAGTCGTAGAGATATACTCCAGATTAAAAGGAGGATCTTGTCTAATTAAAATATACCTACATTTTATGAGATCTAATTTTTGTTTTTTTAGGATTTTATAATATTTTTTATTGTTATAATTAAACTTTATAAAGAAACCTTTTGCGATAACTTTTGAATTTATAATTGATAGATCTTTTGGATCGTAAAAAAAAATTCGGTATTTTTTCTTTTGTATCTCATTAGCTAAAAATATACTCGTATCTGTTTTTGGATTAAGTTTAGCGGGGTCGTTTCCTTGTATAGCAACAATTTTATTTATCATATAAAACACTTAAATCTTCGTTTTTAGAAAATTTACTAATCATATGATCTGCATTTGTCGTTTTATTATCAACCAATTTTTGTAAGTGATTTAAAAATAAAGTTTCATTTTTAGCACTTTTATTAAGTATATCCCTCCTATCCAATCCTTCTCTTGAGGTTTTTAATAAAACTGATGACCAGTAAAGAAGATCTTTACCCATTAACTGTGTGTTAAAACCTTTTTTTGGAGCATCTAAGTAAGCATTTATAATTTTATCTTTATCCCATGAAGAGATTATGTCATAAACATTATCTAAATTTCCATATAACATTCCTATAAAAAATGCAGGTCCTGCACAAAGACAATCCCAACCACAAGTATCCATAGATCTTAATTCAATGTATTTTTTTAATCTATTTTCAGTGAATATGGTGCTTAAATGCATAGAAAGATCACTTTCATTTGGAAGTCGATTAGAAATTTCACTTATTTTACCTTCCATAAAGTCTTTGAAAATATATTTCTTACCAGAGATATAATTTTGTTTTTCTTGAAGAAATAAAATTGGAAAATTTATCACAAAATCAGCATATTTTTCAAAATTTAAGTTTTCAAAAAATAATTTTGGGAGTCCTCCACGTGAAGTATTTTGCCATACTTTTGATCTATAAGATAAATAATTACTCTTTTTTTTTTCAACTATTGAAGAATTGGCAAACAAAGCAATTGAGATTGGAACAATTGAATTTACGATCTTAAATTTTTTAAAAAAGTCTTCCTCAGATGAATAATCAATATTTAATTGAGTACCACAAGTTCTATACATCATATCTAAACTTAACTTACCATTCAATGGCATGTCCTTAGTCATAAGTTTATATCTTTGTTTAGGATTATTGGGAATGTCATCAAGTTTTGATATTGGGTCAAAACCGGTGCTTACAATATTTATGCCAAGCTTTTTTGTAACTTGTCTTAGTTCAAAGAGGTAATCATGAGACTCCGCACATGCTTCGTGAATATTATTGAGTTTTTCACCAGATAATTCAATTTGATTTCCTGGTTCAAGAGTAATATTTTTACCTTCTTTAGTCAAACCAACAATATTTCCTCTCTCTTTATTTGGACTCCAGCCAAATTCATTTAAAGCAGAAAACATTTCCCTCACTTTTGGATAGTCAATTCTTTTATTGTTTTTACTGTTGAATAAAAATTTCTCATGTTCAATTCCAATTTTAAAATCTTTTTCATCTTTAATTCCGGATTTAAAGTATTCAATTATATTTTCTTTAGAAAAAATCATATTAAAGATATCAACTTATAAAATTTTATATTGAAGAATACGGTTTTCTTGAAAAAATTTTTTTTACAAAAGGTTTAAAAAAATTTAATGGTAGCGATTTATAATTTGGATCAAATGAATTTTGATCATATTTTTCACAAAAATCCACTGTATCTTGGTAATATTTATGATTTTTGTATTCATCTCTTTTATTTTTATTACCTCCCAAATGATGAGCGTAGTAGTACATCTGAAACTCACCATGTTTTTCTATAATCCAATGTGTTTTTTCGGACACATAAGGTTTAAGCACTGCAGCAGCATATTCTGAGTGATTCATTGGAGCAAGCTCATCTCCTATATCATGTAATAAAGCGGCAACTATCATTTCATCACTCTCACCATTTTTATAGGCTCTTGTTGCACTTTGAAGCGAATGTTCTAGTCTGGTAATTTGATAACCCTTTAAAGTTTCTGTAAGTCCAGACATAAATTTTAATATTCTATCTGCTGTTTTACTAGCGAAATTTTTTTCGTGTTTATCAAGAAAAAGATAATCTTCTTTTGATCCATTTTTCATTTCAGTAAAACTTACTTTTTTCATAAATTAATTGTTAGATGCAGTGCTTAATAAAGAGAGTTGTGTTATTTTACTATCTCCTAACTCATCTACAGGTTTTACAGGATAATCTCCTGTAAAATAATGATCTGTTAATTGTGGGTAATTTTCATCTCTTTTGTCGAATCCGATTGCTCTATACATACCCTCGATAGATAAAAATTTTAAAGATTTGGCTCCAATGTATTCGCAGATTTCATCATTATTTTTATTTGCAGCCAATAGCTCTTTTTTTGTTGGCGTATCAACTCCATAAAAATCTGGGTATCTAATTTCGGGACATGCAATCCTCACATGAACTTCTTTTGCACCTGCATCATAAAGCATTTTTACAATTTTATGTGATGTGGTTCCTCTAACTAAAGAGTCATCAAGTAAAACAATTTTTTTATCTTTTATTGTCGTTTGATTAGCGTTTAGTTTTAGCTTTACACCTAAGCTTCTTATTTTTTGACTAGGCTCAATGAAGGTTCTTCCAACATAATGATTTCTAATTAGTCCGTGTTCATAATTTATATTAAGGTGTTGTGCAAAGCCTAAAGCCGCTGCATTTCCAGAATCAGGAACAGGGACTATGATGTCTGCATCGATATTATTTTCCTTAGCTAACTCTTTTCCTAAATTTTTTCGATGTTCGTATGCAGTTTTTTTATTCAGAATACTATCTGGTCTTGCAAAATAAATATATTCAAAGACACAAGGTCTAACTTTTTTTGCTGGAAAAGGTTTAATACTATTTAATTTGTCATTTTCTATTAAAACTATTTCTCCATTTTCAACTTCCCGTACAAATTTTGCTCCAATTATATCTAAAGCGCAAGTTTCAGACGCAAGAACATAACTATTTTTTAATTTGCCTATTACCAATGGTCTTATTCCATATGGATCTCTCACGCCTACCAATGAATTTTGAGTCAACATAACCAAAGCATAACCACCCTGAATTTGAAAAATTGCATCAATTATTTTGTCAATTGTTTTCGATCTTTTAGATTTTGCAATTAATTGAACTATCGTCTCAGTATCAGAGGTTGTGTAAAAAATTGCACCATCTTCAACAAGTTTGTTTCTTAAATAAATTGAATTAGTTAAGTTACCGTTATGAGCAACACCTATTCCCCCAGCATTAGTATCTGCAAAAAAAGGTTGAATATTTCTCAGTGTATTATTTCCGGTAGTGCTGTATCGATTATGTCCAATTGCAAAGTTACCTTTAAGATAATTAAGCACTTTTTCTTTATTAAAGTTGTCTCCAACTAATCCAAATCTTTTCTCGGAATAATATTTTTTTCCATCAAATGTAACTATTCCACAACCTTCTTGTCCTCGATGTTGTAGTGAGTGTAATCCTAGTGCTGTTAAGGCAGATGCATCTTTAACATTACTAATCCCAAATACACCACACTCCTCTTTTAACTTCGGATTATAGATCCTCAATTTTCTGTTTTGATTCTTGATACTTTTTTTCATTTGGAAAAACTTTTAATAAATAATTACTACCTTTTTCAAGATATGGAAAGGTGTATGATTTGTCTAAATTAATTGGCCATTTGTCATAATTATACACAATATGTGCACCTGAAAACATACATATTGAGATAATATAGGCTCGAATAAATCCAAAAAAGAATCCAAACACAGTATCTAAACTTCCAAGTCCTGTGTACTTGATTGCATTACTTATTCCTTTGTTAATCATTAGAATTAAAAAAATAATTACAACAAAAATTGCAATTCCAAGACCTACATCAAGAACGTATTCATTATCAACGATATTTTTAACATAAGGTTTAATTCTAGGAAATATTATTAGTGTAATAATATACGCTATCAACCATTTTGACATTGAAAGTATACTTAGAACAAAACCTTTACTATAGCACTTAATTAAAGAAAGAATTGTGATTATTACATAAACCGTGTCTAAAAATGATATTGAATTTAAAATTTCTCTAAAGAATTCAAGAGTTATTTCAAACATATCACTTTATCTCCCAAATGGTTTAAAAACTAATATTAGAGATGGAAGTAAAGTTAAAACTGAGATCATTGCTAATAACATTGCTAATCCAGTGAAAATTCCAAAATATATTGTAGGAATAAATTTAGATAAAACTAATATTGAAAAACCAAAAACTATTGTAATAGAGGTATTTAGTATTGCGATACCAACTGTCGAATGGCAAATTTGTAGGGTTTTTTTGTAATCATTTACTTTATTAAACTCTTCTTTAAATCTATATATATAATGAATGCTGTTATCAACAGCTATACCTATTGTAATTGCTGCAATGGTAATTGTCATCATATCTAAAGGAATTTCAAGCATACCAATAATTCCTAAAATAAAAAATGCTGCAATAAAATTAGGAACTACACCAATTAAGGATAATCTTATATTCCTAAATAAAATCATAAACATTCCAAAAATTCCCATCATTACAAGTCCCAACGTAAGAATTTGAGATTTAAATAGGCTCTGTAATAGATTATTGAATAAGATTAATACTCCCCCTAGCTTAAATCTATCTTCTTCCAAACCAAATTCATTTTTTAAATCATAATTTATTTTTTTTATGAGTTCGTTTCTTTTAAGATCTTTCTGTGAATCTATTATTCTTAAATTAATTCGAGCTTCATTATCTTTTATAGAAATATAGGGGTCAATTATTTCAGTTTTAATATTGTCAGGTATTTTACTGTATAAAACTCCCATCTCTAGCGTTCCAAGAGGTTTATTGTTGTTTAGTTGAGTTGCAACATCTACAATTGAGGAAAAAGACAAGACTTTTCCAACTTCCGGAAGATTATCTAAATAATTATGTATCTTTGAAATTGTATCTATTTTATCTTTAGTGAACCAATATTTTTCATCGTTTGATTCTCCATCTCCCCAATCCTCAAATTCGTCGTCTCCTTCAATCATCTCTTTTTTTTTTTCAGGAAATTTTAAAATTACTTCCAAGGGTGTAGTGCCACCTAATTTTTCATCAATTAATTTCATACCTTTGTAAATCTCAGTTTTTTTACTAAAATAATTAATAAAACTATTCTCGACTTCTAATTTACTAATCCCAAAAACACTTAAAATAATTACTATTCCGGTAGTAATAAAAATTGGTTTCTTAAAGTTTAATGAAATTTTTCCTAACAAAAATGTAATCTTAGAGTCAGCAATCTCTTTTTTTAAAATAATATTATATTTTACGATACTTAATAAGGATGGAAGTAAACTAAAAGTTATTACAAAAGAAGTTATTAAACCAAAAGTCATCATCCAACCAAAATCAATTATTGGTTTTATTTCACTAAATATTAAAGATAAAAAAGCGATAATAGTTGTCAAGACAGTATAAAGAATTGGTAAAAACATTTTTTTTGTCGTTAAGGAAATAATTTCATAACTATTCTTATGAGGGAAAGATTTTCTTAATT
This sequence comes from uncultured Pelagibacteraceae bacterium, assembly GCA_902514945.1. Lineage (GTDB taxonomy): Bacteria > Pseudomonadota > Alphaproteobacteria > Pelagibacterales > Pelagibacteraceae > Pelagibacter. Next base: position 25,278 of record CABXSO010000004.1, read on the forward strand.
GAATGTACCTTGTGCTCATGTGAATATTCATTGCCATGGTTAAAATTAACATAAGTGCAATAAAGTTTGAGGAGATTACAGTTACTTTCCAACCAATCAGGCCCAAAAGTCCCATCATTATTATAACTGAAAAAAAACAACTACTGATAGGAACTATAATCCAGATTAAATTTCTAAAAACAAACCAGAGAGTTGCAACAATGAATAAAAAAACTCCAAGACCAAATACAATGATATCACTTTTTATAAAAGTCATCATATCATCAGCTATCATTGGAATACCACCTAGATAAATTTTTCCTATGTCTTTATAACTTTCTATTACTTCTCTAATTTCTAGGATGTTATTATGATTTTTTTTCTTAATTTGATCTTTAAAAAGCTGAATTTCTTCCTTGGATTTACCCTTAATATCTTTTAACTCTTCGTTTTCCTTAATATTTACAATTATCCCACTTGTTTTTCCATCCTCACTTATAACAAAATTTCTAAATACTGGACTTGATAAGATTTCTTTAAAACCTCTTTCTCTATCTACTTTTTTGTCCTTGAGAGTTTTAAAATTATTAAGTCTATCTTGCAGTGGTTTATCTGAGTTATTTAAAAGAGGCACATCTAAAAGTGTTATAACACTGTGAACCCAATTTAGACTTTGAAGTTTATACTTTAAACTTAGAAGGTTATTGATAGAACTATCTGAAATCATATCCTCGCGAGGAGTATAAGTTAGAACTAAAAATTCCTTTGACCCATATCTATTTGTTATCTCTTTCAAATATTTAAGGTCAGGGTCTCCTTCAATTAATAATGTTTCAGAAGAAGCATCAAGTCTAAAATCTTTTGAATAGTATCCAAAGCTAATTAATGTAATTAGTAAAATTATAAAAACTAATCTAGGATTTTTTAGGATTGAATTTTGGTATAAATGAAAAATCATTCAACCTTAGTTATATTGTAAATTAATTATTTTGAGTATCCTTAAATTTTGTAAATCTTTCCTCAAACTCAAGAGTAACTTTACCTATAGGACCATGTCGTTGTTTCCCAATGATTATTTCAGCTAAATGAGCTACCTCATTCATTTTTGCCTGCCATTCTGCGTGTTCAACTGTTGCTTCCCTAGGCTCTTTCCTTTGGAGATAGTATCCTTCTCTATAAACAAACATTACAACATCTGCATCTTGCTCAATTGAGCCTGACTCCCTTAAATCAGCAAGTTGAGGTTTATGATCATCTCTTTGCTCAACTTGTCTTGATAATTGTGATAAAGCAACCACGGGTACACCCAATTCTTTTGCGATAGCTTTTAGACCTTGAGTAATTTGAGAAATCTCTTGAACTCTTCCATCTTTATTATTAAATAATCCTTTCATTAGCTGAATGTAGTCAACAACAATTAAATCTAAGCCATGAAGCCTTTTAATTCGTCTAGCTCTATTACTCATTGCTGCAATACTTATCGCTGGTGTTTCATCAATAAACAGAGGAAGTTCTGATATATTTTTTGAGGTTTCCAAAAATTGATCAAATTGTTCATCTGAAATTCTACCTCTCCTTATATCGTTTGAACCGATCCTTGCTTGCTCAGAAATAATTCTTGTAGATAGTTGCTCTGAGGACATCTCTAATGAAAAAAAGGCTACCGACGATTTTGTTCCAGTTTCTTGAATTTTTCTAGCTGCATTAAATGCGATATTAGTCGCAAGCGAAGTTTTACCCATAGAAGGTCTACCAGCAATAATAATAAGATCAGACTGATGTAGACCTCCTAGTTTATCATCTAAATCTCTTAGTCCAGTGGGTACACCTACAATTCCACCTTCATTTTTATATGCTGCTGATGCCATTTCAATAGTTTGTTTCATAGCATCATCAAATTTAATTAAAGATGAATTAAATGTTCCTTTCTCAGCTAAATCATATAAAAGTTTTTCTGAATTCTCTATTATATTTTGACCACTATTATCTAGATCACTCTCCTTAGCATTATCGATTATCTGCTCAGAAATTTTAATTAATTCTCTTCTTACAAACATGTCATATATTATCTTAGAATATTCTATTGCTTGTCTTACCGATGTAGAAAATTTAGTTATTTTGACTAGGTACTCTGGAATATTGAGCTCATCCTTTTCATTCTCAAAAAAGTTTTTTAAAGTAATTGGATTTGCAAGCATTCCTTTATAAATCATACTTTCAATTGCATTAAAAATTTTTTGATGCATTGGATCATAAAAGTTTGTATTGGAAATAATAGTATTTATTTCATCAAAAATTTCATTTGTTACTAAAATTGAGCCAATAACAGATTGTTCAGCTTCTATATTATTCGGTAACTCTTTGAAATTTTCTTTAACTAAACTTAAATTATTTTCCATAAATTTATCTTATAACAATAGTTAAAATTTTAAATTTAAAAAAAGGCTGTGGATGAAATTGTATAATTATTGAATTGTTTCGGCTGTTTCAACATTGATAGTAATTTCAGCATCAACTTCTGAGTGCAAAGAAATTTTTACTATAAATTTTCCCAAAGATTTAATTTCTTTAGTAGGCTGTATCATCGAAGGTTTGATTTGTATCTTACTATTTTCAAAAATTAATTTTGATATTTCTGTTGGTTTTACTGAACCATACAACTCATTATTTTCTGTACTTAGCTTTTTTACATTGAACTCTTTTTTATTAATTTTTTCCGCAATTTTTTTTGCATCATTTTTTTTTTCATTATCTTTCCTTGAAAGTTCTGATTTAATTTTTTCTACCTCTTTAATATTTTCTTTGGACGCATAAAGTGCTTTTTTGTTAGCGATAAGAAAATTTCTAGCAAACCCTCTTTTTACATCTATCACATCCCCTATAGACCCAATTCTCCTCAAATTTTCTAATAAGATGACTTTCATTAAATTAATGCTAAATTTCTAGCTCTTTTAATTGAAACTGATAATTCTCTTTGTTTTTTTTGGGAAACATTTGTAATTCTAGATGGAAGTATTTTGCCATTTTCAGAAACATATTTTTTGAGAAGCTTTATATTTTTGTAATCTATCTTTGGTGCTCCTTTTATAGAAAGTGGACAAGTTTTTTTAAATTTATATTTGTTAGGTTGAAAAATACTTAATTTAGCAAAGTTACTTTGTTTATTTCTTCTATTTCCACTTTGTCTTTTTGGCATAGCAATTTTTAATTTCTATCTTTTTTGAGGGTTTTTTCAACATCCTCTTTCTTTGAAAAATAATTTGTTTCAAGGTCAAAATCTTTAACTTTTACAGTGAGATGTCTTAATAATTTTTTGTCAATTGACTCATTTTTTTCAAGTTGTTCAATTAACTTTCCACTACCTTTGATCTTAAAGTGAATATAGCTACCCTTTCTATTTTTCTTGATTAAATAAGACAAATTTAGCAGCCCCCAGTTTTCTGTTTTAACTATTTCACCCTCATTTTTTTCAACGATTTTTGAATATTTTTCTGTTAATTGTTTTATCTCTGCTGGTGACGCATCTTGTCTAGCAATTATTGTGTGTTCGTATAAATTCATATTAATTCTTTAATAAAAAGTGAGGATATACTATTATAAATCTTCAATTACAACAGTAAAAAAACAATAATTAAATTATTTTTTAAATGTTTTCCGTAATTTTTCCAGGCCAGGGTTCTCAAATAGTTGGAATGGGAAAAGAGTTTTTTGATAAATATAAGATTGTTAAAAAATTATTCCAAGAGGCTGACGAAGCACTAAATTTTAATATTTCAAAGGTTATATTAGAGGGTCCGAAAGAAAGTTTAAATCTAACTGCTAATACTCAGCCCGCAATATTTTTGATAAGTTATTCAATATTTAAAGTTGTCAAAGAGGAATTTAATATAAATTTGCATGAAGCAAAATATTTTGCTGGGCATTCCTTAGGGGAGTATTCAGCTTTATCATGTGCAGGGTACTTAGATTTTCAAAAAACAATTAAAATTTTAAGAGTTAGAGGTGAGGCTATGCAAAACTCCGTTCCAGAGGGAGTGGGTGGCATGTTAGCTGTTTTGGGAAGAAAAATTGATGATATTGAAAAAATTTTAAAAGATAATGAAAAAATTTTTAAAGCTCAAATTGCTAATGATAATTCTGATGGTCAAATTGTTTTAAGTGGTAGGAATGCTGATTTAGATTTAATAAGTGTATTTTTAAAAAACGCAAAAATTAAAAATATAAAATTACCTGTCAGCGCCCCTTTTCATTGTAATTTAATGAAAAAAGCCACAGAGGTAATGAGACTTGAATTAGATAAAGTTGAATTTAAAGAATCTAAAAATAAATTGATATCTAATGTTACTGCAGGTGAGATTCAAGATATTAAGGTTCTAAAAGATCTATTAGTTAGTCAAATTGAAAAAAAAGTTCGATGGAGAGAAAGTATTATTAATATGATGAATTACGGTGTAAAACATTTTATTGAGATTGGACCTGGTAAAGTATTGACTGGTCTAATTAAAAGAATTGATCAAAAAGTAAAAATTTCTTCTATTAACAGTCAATCAGATATAGAAAGTTTAAATATATGAATGATTTAAAAAATAAAAATATTATTGTTACTGGAGCAACTGGAGGGATTGGGAATTCTATAATAAAAAAGCTGCATGAAAATGGCGCAAACATTTTAGCAACAGGAACTAAAATTGAAAAATTAGAGGAAATTAAAAAAAATTTTAGCAATATCAGAATATTAAAGTTTGATATTTCTAAAAGTGATAAAATAGAAACTTTCATTGAGGACGCTTCCAGAGAACTTAGTGGCAGTTTTGATTGTATTATTAATAATGCTGGAGTTACTCAGGATAACCTAGCAATAAGAATGAGCTTAGATGAGTGGAAAAAAGTAATAGATATTAACTTAACATCAACCTTTTTAATATGTAAGTTTGCAATAAAGAAGATGATTAAAAATAAAAAAGGAAAAATTATTAATATTACTTCAGTTGTAGGACATACTGGTAATTTAGGACAATCAAATTACACGGCATCAAAGGCAGGAATTGTGGCAATGTCAAAGAGTTTAGCAATAGAGTATGCTAAAAAAAATATTAATATAAACTGTATATCTCCAGGTTTTATTAGAACAGCAATGACTGATAAGATTGATGAAAAATTTAAGGATTTGATTATTTCTAAAATACCATCTGCCAGATTAGGAGAGCCAGATGATATAGCTAACGCAGTTCTTTTTTTAGCATCTAGTCATTCTGATTATATTAATGGAGAAACATTGCATGTAAATGGGGGCATGTATATGGCTTGACAATCTAAGTAATTAAACTATTAACGATTTATAATAAATAAAGGATCAATATGTCAGAAGATGTTTCAAGCAAAGTAAAAAAAATAGTTGCAGATCATTTAGGAATTGATGAGGCAAAAGTTACAGATGAATCAAGTTTTATTGATGATCTAGGTGCAGATAGCTTAGATACTGTTGAGTTAGTTATGGCTTTTGAAGAAGAATTCGGTTCAGAAATCTCTGATAACGAAGCAGAAAAAATTTTAACCGTAGGTGATGCAGTTAAATTTATTGAAGGCAAAGCCAACTAAAAAAATTTAAATGCCCTCAGAAAATGATGGGACAATGGTTATATTGTCTTCTCCTTCAGGAGCTGGTAAAACCACACTAGTAAGCTTGCTTTCAAAGCAAGAAAACTTTGAAATTTCAATTTCTCACACAACACGAAAACCAAGAGAAGGAGAGATACATGATAAAGATTATTACTTTGTAAATGATAAAGAATTCAAAAGATTAATTAATAATCAAGAGTTCTTAGAATACGCAAAAGTTTTTAATAATTATTATGGAACAACTAGAACTCCAATCATTGATAATTTAAACAAAGGAAAGAATGTATTATTTGATATTGATTGGCAAGGAGCAGATCAAATTAAGAATAAGAAATTAGATTATAAATTAATTACCTTTTTTATTTTACCTCCAAGTAAAAAAATTTTATTTGATAGACTTTCCAACAGAGACATGAAGGATAAGCTCATAGTTGAAGAGAGAATGAAGCAGTTTGAAAGAGATGTACTTCATTGGATTAACTATGATTATGTAGTAATTAATGATGATTTAAATAAATGTTATCTGAGAATAAAAAATTTGATAAATGCTGAGGTTAATAACGGATCTAAAGATTATGATTTAGATTACATAAGAAGACACATAGAAAAATTGACCTCATAAATACTCATATTTTTTTGTTAATTCGTAGTAAGTTTCAAAATTCAGATTTTGAGGCCTTAAATTCAAATCGATACCCATTTTAGTTGCTATATTGTCATCATTATTAAATAGTTGTCTGTAAGGTTTTTTAATCATTTTTCGTCTATGCATAAAAAAAATTCTTGTGATTTTTTCAAGATTTTTTGGATTCTTAAATTCAAAGAAATTTTTCTTTGGTTCAAAAAATAAAACAGTGCTATCAACTCTTGGTTTTGGTCTAAAACAATCTGCATTCACATCAAGAATTTTTTTAATTTTAAGCCTCCAATTAGCTAAAACTGAAAGTCTACCGTAATCTTTAGTATCAAACTTAGATATAATTCTATCTGCAACCTCTTTTTGGAACATGAGCACAAGATAACTAAACCATACTTTATTCTTGTTTAAATTCAATATCCATTTACTTAAAATTTCTGTGGAAATATTATACGGTAAGTTTCCAAATACAATTAAGGATCGATCACATAAAATATTTTCGTTTATCTTTAAAATATCTTTGTTGATGATCTCAACATTTTTTTGAAATTTTTTTTCAAGTAGATTTGATAAAATGGTATCTTTTTCAATTAAGATAACTTTTTTTGGGTTTTTTCTTAATATTTCTAAAGTTAAATTTCCAGTTCCAGGTCCTATCTCTAAAATATTTTTATCTTTGATTTCAACAACATTAATGATTTTATTGATTACATTTTGATCAATTAAAAAATTTTGTCCCAGGCTTTTTTTTGCCCTAATCATTTTTTATCTAAAAAACTAATGGCTTTTATTAAACTCTTAGGATTAGATGTATTTTTTCCTACCATGATCTCATTTGGACCATGATCCGGTGTAACCCTTAAAAAAGGCAACCCTATTGTAATATTTATTGCATCATATTCGAAAAGAGTTTTAATTGGAGTCAAAACTTGATCATGATACATACCAATAATAACATCAAAATTCTTCCTGTTATCTTTCAAAAATATTGTGTCTGATGGTATTGGTCCTTTGAGTAAAAAATTTTTTTTTAAAGCATTAACAACAGGAAGTATAATCTTTGTGTCTTCATTATATTTTAAAATAGTCTCGCAGTGAGGGTTAAGACCAACTATTCCAATTCTCGGCTTAAACCCAAGAAATTTTTCAAAAAAATTATTTACAATAAGAATTTTTTCCTTGAGCAGTTTTTTAGTAATTTTTTTACTTACATACTTTAGAGGCAAATGCGTTGTTACTGGGCAAACAGATAATTTCTTATTATATATCAACATGGCAAATTTTTTTTGTTTAAAGTTTTTAGCTACGTATTCTGTAATACCTAGATATTTTTTTTTTAAAGTTTTGGATTTATTTATTGGACCATTAAGTAACTTATTTGATAGGCCACTTTTGATAAGTTTGAAGGCTAATTGAAAACATTTTTGAACATAATTTTTAGATTTTTGATTACTTATATCGATTAAGTAAATTTTTTTATTTAATAATTTTTTTCTAAAAATATGATTATAATTAATTATTTCAATTTTTTGTTTAAATTTATATCTCCTAATTTCCTCGAATAAAATTTTTTTGTTACAAATTAGGATCAAAGGACGGATAATTTTTTTAGACGTAATAGACTTAAAAAAAATTTCAAAAAAAATACTTTTTTTCTCTCCTGGAACGATCAATATAGGTTTAAAATTCACTTATTTTACTATTTAATTTTATTTTATTATAAAAAATATTAGAAAACTTTTCTAATTGTTTAGACGTTTCAATTATTATCATTTTATCTAAAGCTTTTTCCTTATCTATTTCAACCTTTATTTTTCTTATTTCATTAATTTTGAAAACAAAAAAATTATTATTAATTTGTATGGGAGAACTATAATCACTGTTTTTTAAGTCTTTTAATTTTAAAATAACCTGATTTGATAAACTATCTTTTCTTACCCAGCCTATTTTACCACCGACTTTTGAACTACTAGATATACTATAAATATTTGCAGTGTTTTCAAATCCATTGATTTGAATACTTTCTTGTATAGCTGCGAATAATTCATCCAAAGTTATATCATTTTTTTTTGTAAAAACTATTTCAGATAAATTATATTCTTCCACAAATTTTTCTTTACTACTTATTTCGATTTTTTTAATTAATTCGTCTTTGTCAATTTTCACCGATTTTATATATCTACTATAGATTAAGCTCTTCCATTCATTTTCAATTTCAATTTTTTTTTTTAAATCCTCAACAGATAAATTAAAATTTTTTATATAATCTTTAAGTTGTTTTTCAGTGCTAAGATTTAAATTTTTAATTAGATTATTTAAAACATCATTAATCTGTGGGTTCTGCAAGTCTAATTTTTTATATTTTTGAATTTCTTTTTTTTTGATAAATTCTTTGATAGTTGATTTTTTAGCAATTAATAATAATTCATCCCTATTAATTTGATTAAGTTTTGGATTTAGAGCTGCAAGATAATTAATCTCTTTTTCTATATCAAGTGATGTAATTATCTCGTTGTCGATTTTCATTATTATTTTAAGTTCAATTTTCGAGTAACAATAATTTACTAATGAAAAAAAAACGCAGATTAAAATGATTAATTTTCTCAATTTAATCATCTTAAATTAGGGGTATTGAAACCACCAAATGGTAAAATAGTAATTTTGAAAAATAAATTTTCAGAAGGTTCAAGATCTTCGTCACTATAATATTCTTTGTTAAACTCAATTCCAGCTTTAAGACAGTCATTTTCATATTGATAAATGATATTATAGAATTCAGTAAAACTTTTTTCTTTATTTTCACTCGTTTCAAAAATTAAACTATTTTTTTCATCAAAATTGAAACTAGTTCTATTTTTTAAATATGAAGTTTTTAAATTACTATTATTTTTATTTAAGTATTCAAATTTTGAAGAAAATTTGTTTAGATAATATTCGAAGCCAAAAAGTTCATAATTTTTATCATCTAAATTATTTTTCAAAGAAAAATTATAATTAAATTTAAGATTATCACTATGTTTGTACTCTAGTAAACCTACAAAATCAGAGACTTTATCTCCTAAATTACTATTTGTCGGTAGGTCTTTATTTTCTTCAAATCTCAAATTATTTGCAAAACCAAATTTTATTTTTTCATCAAAGTTTGATTTATCAATTTTAATAAATTCGTAACCATAAGTTGCAGAAATTCCACCTTCACTTGTATCCGCGATGCCTAATCTATCTAGATCAAAAATATTTTCATATCCTACAGTTCTATCTTTTTTTCGAACATCTTTAGAGCTTGGCAGACTAAATCTTAATGATAATTTTGGGTTTAATCTATTATTAAATTTCAAACTCTCTTTATTAAGTGGGTAGGTGAAATTAGTTTGAAACGTGGGGACTATAGATGAAGAATTATCATTTTTGAAATTACTCGAATTTGTAGAGTCGGAATTTACATTTTTAATAGAAAATATTTTTTCATTAATTAACCCACTGTCAAATAATCTCAAGTTTGATTGAAAATCAAAATTATTTATTAGTACTTTCTCAGTTATATTTGTATTATAATTTTTATAATATCCGTTTGAGTTAAACGAATAATTATCATTTATAATTTTTGAAAAACTAAAATTAGGTACGTATTCATACTTATCACTATCATTTTTAGTCAGATCTTCATAAACATCAAGATTAGTATTAATTGTAACATCTTCATTATACATTTGGATATTTAATGAATTCGTCAGATTAGAAAAATTTTTAATTATAGGACTTTCGATTTTATTAGCTTTTAAATATGTTTCATCTGTGACTTGCTCTAATTGTAGATTTAATTCTAAATTATCAAATTTATTACTACTCAAATTTTTATCAAAATTGTAAAACAAGTGACCTTTTGAATTTTCATTGCTTGATAGGAATTGACTCACATCAATTACATGGTTCGAATTTTTATTTTTTTCTCTAAATTCTGTTTGAATTAAAAATTTGTCATCATTGAAAAGTCTTGGAGTTAAAGTCGTATCTCTATTTTCGGCTAAAGCTAAAAAATAGGGTAAAGTTAAAGATAAACCAGATGTACTATTATCTTGAAATCTAGGTATTAAAAAACCACTCTGTCTTTTTACAGTTGGATCGGGATGAAAAAATTTTGGAAAATAAAAAACTTTTTTATCATAAATTTTTAAACTCGCATTTTTGTAATAGATTGTTTTTTTTTCTTTATCATGCTTGATTTCATCGGCACTCATTTCCCATGGCGGGCATTTTTCTCTTTTTTTACAGAAGGTAAAAGTTCCCTTTTTGACAATTGTATTTTTTTCATTAGTTATTAAGCTCCTACCTTTTAACCTGGGCTCATTTTCTGAAGCTTCTATCAACTTAAAGTTCATATTAATATCTTTTGCTATTAATTCTTTTTTGTTTAAATCTAAGTATGCTAGATCTACTAAAAATGAATTTTTATTTTCATCTAATGCAAAAAGATTATCTAATTTGATTATTTTTTCATTAATAGAATACTCAAAACTTTTGACTTTATAAATATTATTAAATTCATCAATTATTTCTGATTGGCTTTGACTTATAATTTTTCGACTTTTTAAATCATATTCTATTTCATCAGACTTCATTATTAAGTTATTAATGTTGTCTTTCAATTTAACCTTCTTACTCAAAATAAGATAAGACTCATCAATTTTATACTCAATAATCTCAGAGCTTATATTGAAACTTTGATCTGTTGATGAAATTTTACCTTTGTTTATTAATAAAAAAAATTTATCTTTAAAATATTCAATCTTTTCACCTTCAATAATTATTCCATCTTTTTTAACTATTGCAGTAGCGTTATTTGCAACTGTTAAATTTTGATCATTTGAAAATTCGATATCTTTAGCTTGTAAATCAATTTCTTGAGAAAATACTTTGTGTACTAAAAAAAGTAGACTTATGATTGTAATGACAATTAAAGTTTTATTTTTCATTAATTCTTACCAAACCTATTGTAGAGACAATACTTAAAAAAATAATAGGAAAAAATACAGATAAATAAATCGGTATTTTGTCAGTTAAGCCAAATATATTAAAGATATTATTTATGTAATAAATAATTACAGACAATAAAATACCCAATAAAACGTGAAATATATAAGGTTTATCCCTCTTAATATTTAACATAATGATTGCCGAAATAATTACCATAATACTGAAATAAATTGGTAATGAAATTATTTTTAAGAAATGCAAATCAACTTCTTCAGACGAATATCCCAAAAGTTCATTTTCTTTCTTAAGATTAGCTAACTCAAAGATATTAAGTGAGTTAAGATCTCTAAAAGTTTTATTAATTTTATCAAAATTAAAATGACTAGATAACTCTATGTTTTCTTCAAGCTGAATTTGTTTATTTTTTTTAAATATGATTGGACTTGAAATAACCCATTTATTTAAAGTTATATCAACTTTCTTTGAAGAAATACTTTCAATTATATTAAAATTTTTATCAAATTTTGTTATGAATACATCTTTCAGAAATTTACTCTTATTATCTGAGGACGCACTGATAATATAAATATTATCATCAATTTCGTCTTTAATCCACAATCCATTGCCACTATAGTGTTTTAGGTATTTTGAGTCTTCAGAATAAATATTTTTAATATCAAAATAAAAAAATTTTAATTTAGAAGATACGGGATAGTAAAAAGTAACAATAAATATACCAAATAAAAAAGAGCATAAAGCAATTAATTTTATAAGGTAAAAATTATCAACTCTATTTATCTTAATTAATTCGTTCTCTCTTTTTTTAATAATTTCAACAAAAAAAAGTTGTGTAGATATTAGAATTATAAATGGAAATAATTCCAGAAGAGTGGAGGGTACATTAAGTATTGTAATCATAAATGGCAGATAAAATTTTGAATTAGAGGACTCACTAAAAAAAGTTATCTCCTCAAATAACGAAAGGATAAAGGCTAATGAAAAAAATATTAGAGTAAGTAAAAAAATTTTTTTTAAAAATAATTTTATAAAATATTTGTCAAATGTTCTAATCACTATCTAACCCTAATCATTAAAAAATTGTAAATTAAAAAAAAAGATAAAATCGGCACAAACATTATAATAATAAACTCAATTTTTGATTCCTCAGCATATCGCATGAGTGTTTCAGATATTACTAGAGCAAGAAATACATATAAAAAAACTTTAGTTGATTTTAATGTAAAATTATTTTGAACTTTAGAAAACGTTAATAAAAAACAACTTATCAAAGCTAACACTGGAATATAAAACGGTTTTATGAATCTTTTATAAATTTCCTGATTAAGATTTTTTAATCTACTCTTTTCACATCTAAACATACTATCAACGTAAATATTATCGTTTAACAAACCTAAAGAGCATCTAATTATTTTTGATGATGGTAACTCTTGTATTTTAGCTTTTTTTATTGTTTTTGAACTAAGGTTGGATAAATTATAGTCAATTTTATCAAACTCAAAACTGATTAATTTATTATTATTAGTACTGATAATTTTTCCGTTAAGTAATCTAAAAATTTTTTTATTATCACTAATTAAATTACCTTCTTTGGCAAAAATTATTTGATTATTGTTACTTTTTAAATCGAACAAGTCACCTTCTTGAATAAAAATATTTTTAAAAGAATTTTCGTCTACTCTTTCATTTATAAAAATAGTTAATCCTGAAACTGTATCTATAAACTTACCCTGTTTGATTAAATTTGGTAAAAAATCCATACTAGAATCTTTTAATATTGATCTTGCCTTCAATTGACTTGCTGGAGATACAATGCTTCCAATCAATATCTGTATAAGCATTACAACGAATGAAAAGTTTATTAAATTGAGAATAAATTTTTTTTTTGTCACACCGTTAGTCCAAAATATTAATAATTCATTATTTTTTTCGTATTTTAATAATTCAAAAAAAATTGAAATTCCAAATACAAAGGGTAAAATTCTATGCATGATCTTTGGAAAATTAAATAAATTATAATAAAAATAGATTGAAAAGTTATGGCCGTCATCAATCACAAAATCCAAATAATTTACTGCCTGAATGATCCAAACTATAAGACCAATAGTAAATATGATAATTAATGCTCTGAGGGATACATCAATAATAAATTTTCTAAAAAGTATTTTTTCCATTGAAATATAATTGTTTTACTCATATATAGCATTATCTCTTACAGATTGTATTTAAATTTTATGAATATTAGAATTAATTTTAAAAATCGGGTTTTTAATAAATCTTTGGGAAATTTAGTATTATTTGTTGACGAAAAATTCAATATTTCGACACTAAAAAAATATATCTCAAATTCAGAATACGCCTACATTTTTGATCTAATAAAAACAAAAAATCAAAAGAAAAAAATTATTTCTTTTGAAATTAACTCTAGAAAAAAAATAATTTTAGTCTCTTTTAAAAAAACTTTATCCAACTTTGATGCGCAGAATCTAGGAGCTAAATGTTATACTATTTTAAGTGATTCAAAAATGACTGAGCACAATATAAATTCGGAAACAATAGATAAACAATCAATAGATTTAATTGGGCATTTTTTGCATGGAATGAGATTAAAATCTTATAAATTTGAAAAATACAAAACTAAAAAAGAAAAGAAAGATATTATTGTTAATGTTATTGGAAAGAAAATACCTAGTCAAAAAGATCAATTAAAATTTAAGGCGATAGAAGAAGGAAGTTTTTATACTAGAGACCTGGTATCAGAGCCAGGAAATGTTTTACATCCTGATGAATATGCTAAAAGATTAAATTCTTTAAAAAAAATAGGTTTAAAAATAAATGTCTATGACGAAAAAAAATTAAAAAAATTGGGTATGAATACTTTACTAGGTGTTGGCCAAGGTAGTATCAGAGGATCATATTTAGTTACTATGGAGTGGAATGGATTAAAAAGTAAAACTAGACCTCTAGCTTTTGTAGGGAAAGGAGTTTGTTTTGACACGGGGGGGATTTCTTTAAAGCCTGCAAAATTTATGGAAGATATGACTTATGACATGGCTGGCTCTGCAGTAGTAGTTGGACTAATGAAAAGTCTTGCGATTAGAAAAGCAAAAATTAATGCAGTTGGTGTAGTTGGTCTTGTAGAAAACATGCCAGGAGGTAATGCCCTAAGACCAGGGGATATTTTAAAGTCATACAGTGGAAAAACAGTTGAAGTTTTAAATACAGATGCTGAAGGAAGATTAGTACTTGCTGATGCGCTTACTTATACTGAAAAAAAATTCAAACCAAAGTTTATTATAGATTTAGCAACCCTTACAGGAGCAATTATCGTTGCACTAGGATCAGAATATGCAGGTTTATTTTCCAATGATGATAGATTATCTAAACAATTAATTGATGCTGGGGAAAATGTTAAAGAAAAAGTTTGGCGAATGCCTTTAAATAAAAATTTTGACAAGTTAATAGACTCTAAAAATGCAGATATGCAAAATATAAATTATGTTGGCGGGGCAGGATCTACAACTGCTGCACAATTTTTACAAAGATTTATTTTAAACAAAACTCCTTGGGCGCACTTGGATATAGCTGGAATGGCATTTTCTAAATATGGTGGGGCACTAAATTCAGGTGGTGCTACTGGTTATGGAGTAAGATTATTAAGTAAATTAATTGAAGAGTATTATGAGTAAAAGTGAGCAAACATTATCAATTATTAAACCTGATGCTGTTGAAAGAAATCTCGAAAATCAAATAAAAGAAATTTTTAGAAAAAATGGTTTTTTAATTTTAAAAGAAAAAAAAATTCAAATTGAGAAGTCTGAAGCAGAGAGATTTTATAAAGTACATGAAACAAAGCCATTTTATAGCGATTTATGTGCTTATCTTTCCTCTGGACCTATAGTTGCAATGGTTCTAGAAAAAGAAAATGCAGTTTTAGCAAATAGAGATTTAATGGGTTCAACAAATCCAAAAGATGCTGAGGACGGAACAATAAGAAAAAAATTTGGGATTTCAATAGATAAAAATTCTGTTCATGGTTCAGATAGCACTAAAAATGCAAAAATTGAGATAGATTTTTTTTTCAAAGATCATTAATAACTTTATTTAATGCTCTTGGATATAAGGCGTGCTCTTGAATGAGCACTCTGGCTGCTAAAGATTTTGCTGTATCTTTTTTAAAAATTTTAACCCTCTTTTGAAGTATTATTTTACCTGAATCAATTTTAGAATTTACAAAATGGACTGTGCATCCAGAGTATTGTTCATTATTTTGAATTGCTCTCAAATGTGTGTTTAATCCTTTATATTTTGGTAAAAGTGATGGATGAATGTTTAGAATTCTACCATCAAATTTTTTGATAAAGCTTTTTGATAAAATTTTCATAAAACCTGCTAAACAAATTATGTTTATATGTTTTTTTTCAAATACTTTAAGTAAATTTTTTTCAATTAATTTACTGTTATTGAAATTTATAATTTTTTTTTTTATATTAAATTTTCTCGTAAGTTTTAATCCCAAAGCTTTTGAGTTATTTGATATAACTAAAGATATTTTAAATTTAGATTTTCTATCCTTGGAACATTTAATTAAATTTTCTAAATTACTACCTTTGCCAGAAATAAAAACAGCTATATTAATTTTTTTAGTGCCATTTAATTTTATCATTTAACTTGATCTTACTGTTACCTTTTTTAATTTTACCTATTATATAGGGTTTGAATTTTTTTGAGAAAAACTTATTAATTTTCCCAAGATTTTTTGGGTTTATAACTATACAAAAACCCACTCCACAATTAAAAGTTTTAAGCATTTCCTTGTCAGTAATTTTTTTTTCCTTAAGCCATTTAAAGATTTTTAATGGTTTAATTTTATTTAAATTTATTTCTGCAAATAGATCATCTGGAATAACTCTATTGATATTATCTACTAATCCACCCCCAGTTATATTTGCACATCCATTAATTAAATTTTTGTCAACAAGTTTCATAATTTCTTTTACATATATTTTTGTTGGTTTGATTAATTCTTTTTTCAAAAATGAATTTTTTTTGATATTAATCTTTTTTTTTTTAATTACATGTCTGATTAAAGAAAATCCATTTGAATGTAATCCATTTGACGGTATGGCTAAGATTAAATCATTTTTTTTTATTTTTTTTTTATTTAATATTTTCTTGCTATCGACAATTCCAACTGCAAAACCTGCTATATCAAATTTACCTTTTTCATAAGTACCTGGCATCTCTGCAGTTTCTCCCCCAACCAAACTGCATTTTGAAATATTACATCCATTAATAATACCCTTTAATAAAGATTTCATTTTTTTTAGATCAATCTTATTAATTGATATATAATCCAAGAAGAGCAAAGGCCGCGCTCCTTGAACAATTAAATCATTTACACTCATTGCAACTAAATCAATCCCGATCGTGTCATATTTTTTTAATAAATTAGCGATTTCAATTTTTGTGCCAACACCGTCTGTACAAGCTACGATTTTTGGATTTTTTATGTTTTTTGGTAAAGTTGATATAGATCCAAAGCCCCCTATATCTTTGATCTTTTTGTTGCCTCTTTTTTTTGATGAAATATTAGTTATGAAATTAACAAATTTGTTTGCAGCATCAATATTGACCCCACTTTTTTTATAGGTAAAGAGATTTTTATTCATTAATATGAGTTTTAAATTTTATATGCATAGTTGTAAAAGGTTATATATTTTTTTTTGCATTCTATCTTTAATAATATTTTTTTTTTCCACAGAAAAAGTAAGAGCAAAATCTTTTGAAATCAATGATATAGAAATTTCAAAACCATTTAAAAAAGATTTTGATAAAAATAAAGTAATTGACGATGGATTTAGCAAAGCCTTTTTAGAATTAATCTATAAATTAACAAAATCCTCAGATCAAAAAAAACTTGAAAATTTCAATCTAAATGAAATTAAAAGTATGATTGAAACATTCTCTATTCAAGAGGAGAAATTTATAAATCAGGTTTATTATGTAACTCTAGGGGTTTCTTTCAACAAAAAAAAAATTTTCAATTATTTAGAAAAAAAAAATATATATCCTGCTCAAATTATAAATAAAAAATTTTTATTTATTCCCATAATAATTGATGAAAATATCAATGATCTCTTAATTTTTTCAGATAATCCAATTTACAACAATTGGAACTCAAATATTAAAACCTATGAATTGATAGAATATTTATTACCATCAGAAGATCTCGAAGATTTTAATCTTGTCAAAAAAAATTTAGATTCTATAGAAACTTATGACTTTAATGAAATCATAAAAAAATATTATATTAATAATTATATCATTTCATTGATATTTAAAGGTAATAACGAAATAAGAGTTTTATCTAAAATATATAATGAAAATAAAGAAATAATAAAAAACGATTCATTTCAAAATCTTAATTTAAGTAATGATGAAGATATAAGTTTTTTTGTTAACAGACTTAAAAATCTATTTGAGGATACATGGAAAAAACTAAACGAAATTAATACTTCAATTAAATTATCAATAATTGTAAAAACCGAAAATGATGATTTAGATAAGTCAGCTCGTTTTGAATCAGATCTAAATGATATTGAGTTAGTGAATGATTATTTTATTCAAAAGTTTGATAAGCAATTTATATTTTATGAGATATTATTCAATGGAACAGTACAAAGTTTTATTAATATAATGAAAAATAAGAACTATAATCTAAATACACAAAAAAAGATTTGGACATTAGAATGAGGGAGTCAAATCAGACTATAATCAAATTTAATTACGATAAAAATTACAAAAGCCGTGATTTTTTTTTATCAAAAAGTAATAAGCATGTTTTTAATTTTTTAGATAAGTGGCCAAAATGGGAAAAAAATTTTGTTAATATTATAGGAGATAGACTGTCTGGTAAGACACACTTAATAAATATATTTTTAAAAAAAAACAAAGGAATAATTATTGATGCTAATTCTTTAAATGACGATTACCTTAAAAAAATTAAGGTTAATGAAAATATTATTATTGAAAACCTTACTTCAAATGTAGATGAAAAATTATTATACAGCCTATTAAATTTAATTGAGCAAGACAACAAATATATAATTATCACTACTTTAGTGCCTGTAGTTAACTTTGATTTTAAACTCAAGGATTTAAAGTCAAGAACCAAGAATTTTCTTTTACTAAATATTGAGCAGCCCGATGATGAACTAATATTTGCAATTATCATAAAAAACTTATCTGATAGACAAATAACTTTAGATAAAAAATTAATTCAGTATATTACTAAAAGAATAGAGAGATCATATAGTAATATACATGATTTCATATATAAGATCGATCAATTGAGTTTAAAAAAGAAAAAATCAGTTGATTTTAAAATTATAAAAGAGGTATTAGGAGAATAATTGAATAAATATAGAACCCATACTTGTAATGAGTTAAGAAAAGATAATAATACTGAAAAGGTCATACTTTCAGGTTGGGTTAATAAAAAACGAGATCATGGAAATCTTTTATTTATAGATTTAAGGGATAACTATGGAATTACACAATGTCTAATTGATAAAGAAAATTCAAATTTCAAAAAATTAGAAAAAATTCAGCTAGAAACCGTAATTAAGATCAAAGGAAACGTAGTTCAAAGGTCAAAAGAGTCAATTAATAACGAAATTAGTACAGGTGAAATAGAGGTAATCATTGAAAACTTTGACATATTAGGTGAGTGCAGAGAGTTACCGCTACCAGTTTTTAGTGATCAAGAATATTCAGAGGAAATAAGATTAAAATATCGCTTCTTAGATTTGAGAAGAAAGAAAATACATGAAAATATCATTTTAAGATCTAATGTAATTTCATTCATAAGAAATGAAATGATTAAATATGGTTTCTTAGAATTTCAAACACCGATATTAACTTCATCAAGTCCTGAAGGTGCAAGAGATTTTTTAGTTCCAAGTAGATTAAATCCTGGAAAATTTTATGCTTTACCGCAGGCACCTCAACAATTTAAGCAATTGGTAATGGTCTCTGGATTTGATAAGTATTTTCAAATTGCCCCTTGTTTTAGAGATGAAGATGCTAGAGCAGATAGAAGTCCAGGAGAGTTTTACCAATTAGATTTAGAAATGTCTTTTGTAGAACAAGAAGACGTATTCAAAGTTATTGAAAGATTATTTGTAAATATCTTTAAAAAATTTTCAAAAAAAAAATTATTATTTAGTAAATTTCCAACAATTTCTTACAAAGAATCTATGTTAAAATATGGAAATGATAAACCTGATTTAAGAAATCCACTTATCATAAGTGATATTACAGAAATTTTTTTTAGAGATGATGTTTCATTTGAAATATTTAAAAAGTTAGTAAAAACTGGTTCAATGGTCAGATGTATTGTTACTAAAGATACTAAAGACAAACCAAGAAGTTTTTTTGACAATATTGATAGATGGGCAAAAGAACAGGGTGCTTCTGGGTTAGCTTACTTTACTTTAGAAAAAAACGATGAAATATCCGCAAAAGGCCCTGTTGGAAAATTTTTTACTAAAGAAGCTTTAGAACTTTTAATGTCAAAAACTGGTGCAAAAATAGGAGATAGTTTCTTTTTAGCTTGTGGTAAAAAAAATGATTTGGAAAAAATCACCTCACTAGCAAGAGATAAAATCGCAAAAGATTTGGAATTGATCGATGAGAGCACTTTTGCATTTTGCTGGATTGTAGATTACCCAATGTTTGAAAAAGACATTCAGTCAAATCAGATTAAATTTAGTCATAATCCATTTTCAATGCCTCAGGGAGATGTAGATAAGATTAATTTCGATAAACCTTTAGAAATTTTAGCTTATCAATACGATTTGGTATGCAATGGAGTGGAATTATCCTCAGGAGCAATTAGAAATCACATACCTGATTTAATGTATAAATTGTTTAATATTGCAGGTTATTCTAAATCTGACGTTGATCAAAAATTTAGTGGAATGATAAATGCATTAAGTTATGGAGCACCACCCCACGGAGGTATTGCACCAGGTATTGATAGAATAGTTATGCTACTTGCAAATGAAAAAAATATTAGAGAGGTTACCATGTTCCCAATGAACCAAAATGCTCAAGATTTAATGATGAATGCACCATCTAATATAAGTGAAAGTCAATTAAAAGAACTTAATTTATCCTTGAAAGTAAAAAAATAATTTATTTTTTTCCTTTAAGACTAATTTTTACGTCGGATAAATCTACTAAATTTTTTTTGTAATTGTTTCGAACGAAACCTTTGCTTGTTATATCTTTAACAATTTTTAAAAATTGATTTTGTTCATCCAGATTCTGATCTTTAAGACCACTATCTGAATTTCCTATCGATGGAGTGTGAGCTAAATCTTCTCTGTTTAGATATGAAATAGCTAATTCTCTAAATATATAGTCTAAGATTGATGATGCACTCAAGATTCTGTCATTACCGTGAACTTTACCTGAAGGCTCAAATTTAGTACCTGTAAAAGCACTTACAAACTCATCTAAAGGTACACCATATTGAAGTCCAAGAGAAACAGCTATAGCAAAATTATTCATCAAAGCTTTAACAAGTTCTCCCTCTTTACTAGTGTCAATAAATATTTCTCCAATTTTACCATCTTCATATTCACCAGTATGTAAATACACTTTATGGTCACCGATTGTGGCTTTTTGAATATAACCCTTTCTTCTATCGGGCATACCAAATCTTTTTCCAGAATTTTCCTGATTAGAAAAAGATTGGGAAATGATTTTTTCAACCTTTTGGGACTTATTTTCACTCTGACTTGAAACTAAATCTATTTTAGTATCTTGACTGACTTTTTTGTTATTAGAATCTAGACTTTTCGTTTTTCTATTATCTAGTTTTACTTCTAAAATTTCGAATTTACCGTCATCTCTTTTCTCTAAATTTTTAAGTTCTGTTTCATTAATATCATCTAAGTAATGATTTACTTTGAAAGTACATGTGTAATAAGTTTCAACTAGGTATTTTGCCATTTTAATCCTGTTTTATAATTTAATTTGAAATTTGAATCATTTAACTTATATACTTTTACATATTTTAGTCTAATTTAATTTATACAATTTGAAATTGAAATAAATGATATTTAAATGTTGACAATTTTAAAAAAAATTTTTACTTGGTGGAATCGTGAGACAATAGGCACAAGAATAAAAACTATTTTTTCTGGAAAGTTTGTTGGGAAAGATGATTTTGGCAATAGATACTATCAAAGCAAGAGTGGTAAAAGATGGGTTATTTATTCAGATGAGATAGACGCCTCTAAAATTCCCGTAGAATGGTTTTCTTGGATACATTTTATGCCAAATAAAATCGAAAATTATCATGAGTTAAAAAAACATTCATGGCAAAAACCTCATCAACCAAATCTAACAGGCACCGAGTCTGCTTATTATCCCAACAAAACAAAAAAAGATGCAATTCAAAAAAAATATAAAAGTTGGAAAAATTAAATTTTATTTTTTTCTAATTATATTTATAGCTTGCCAATTTTTTCCACTTGAAACTAAATCACAAAATAATCTTGAGGGTAAAAACACTGATATTAAAATTTTGGATAAAATAAGTTCAAAAAATGAGTTAATAAAGTTAAATAATAATGAAGAATATATATACAAAGATTTAGCTATAAAAAGTATAAAATGTATTGATACAGAATTTGATGATAATCCTGAGATAAAAGCTTACATTCAAGTAAGAGATTTGACAAAAAAAGATAGAAATAATGTTTATGTTTTCAATGGCTGGATGTTCTCATCAAGTCCTTCAATAGAGCCATTTGATCATCCAGTTTATGATATTTGGCTCATAAATTGTTATTAAATTATCTTATCTTTATCCAGCCAACCAACGTTAAAATCAGAGTCAATAAATTTTTTATGACTAAGCAATTTTTTATGAAGAGGTATAGTAGTCGTAATTCCCTCGATTACAAACTCATCTAAAGATCTATTCATTCTTTGAATAGCCTCAGTTCTGTTTCGTCCATGACAAATTAATTTACAAATCATACTGTCGTAATAAGGAGTCACTTTATAACCTTGGTATATTGCACCGTCCACTCTAGTTCTAAATCCTGATGGTTGATGGCACATACCAATAGTTCCTGGAGATGGTTGAAAGTTTTTACTCGCATCTTCAGCGTTTATTCGACATTCAATAGCATGACCTCTTGGATTTATATCGCTCTGATTTAATGCTGTATTACCTGAAAATGCTATCCAGATCTGTTCTTTAATTATATCTATGCCAGTTACCATTTCAGTAACAGGATGCTCAACTTGAACCCTTGTATTCATTTCAAGAAAATAAAATTTATTATCTTCATAAATAAATTCTACAGTTCCTGCTCCTGTGTAACCAATTTTTGATACCATAGTTACTGTCTTTTCAAAAAGATCTTTTCTTACATCATCATTAAGCACTGGACTTGGTGTTTCCTCAATTAATTTTTGATGCCTTCTTTGAACAGAACAATCTCTTTCATGTAAATGAATAACTCTATTTTTTCCAGCTAAGATTTGAACCTCTATATGCCTCGGATTTTGAAAATATTTTTCTATATATACCTCATTATTTCCAAAATATTTTTGAGCTTCTGATTTTGCAGTTGAAAATAAAGTTTCAAATTCTTCTTCTTTATTAACAATTTTCATACCTTTTCCACCACCACCACCAGAGGCTTTTATTAAAACAGGAAAACCAATTTTTTTACATAAATCTTTTGCTTCATTTATATCTTTAACACCACCTTCTGAGCCTTCAATGACTGGCAAACCATTTTCTTTTGCAATTTTCTTTGCTTGTATTTTATCACCCATCATTTCAATTAACTTGTGATGAGCACCAATAAATTTAATATTATTTTCTTCAAGAACTTTTGCAAAATTTGCGTTTTCCGAAAGAAACCCGTAGCCTGGATGCACAGCTTCTGAATTAGTTATTTCAATTGCAGACATTAATGCTGGAATATTCAAATAACTGTTTACTGGTTGATGAGAACCTATACAAACACTTTCATCAGCTAATCTAACATGCATGCTTTCTTTATCCACGTCTGAGTGAACAGCAACAGTTGAGATACCCCATTCTTTACATGCTCGGATTATTCTAACTGCAATTTCTCCTCGATTTGCAATTAATATTTTTTTAAACATTATTCGAGAATAATAATTGTTTGTCCAAATTCTACTGATTGACCATCTTCAACACAAATTTCTTTCACAATTCCATCAGAAGTAGATGGAACATGATTCATGGTTTTCATAGCCTCGACTATCATTATTGTATCACCTTTTTTTACTTTTTTTCCAATTTCTGTAAACTTTTTACCTCCAGGCTCTGGTGCATGATAGGCTGTGCCTATAATCGGTGAAGTAATTTCTTTACCTGAATTAGTTTTTTGAGTCGTGTTGCTGTCATTAAGTTTTGAAATATTTTTTTGTGGGATAGGAACATTTTGATTATTAATAGATACATTATTTTTAGAAACTTTAATTTTTGTATCCTTTTCGGTGTACTCTAACTCAGTTAAATTAAATTCGTCTAAATATTCACTGAGTTCTCTAATAATTTTTTTATCAATCTTCATTTTTTAAAAGCTTTTGCATTGAAATTATGGCTAAAATATAACCATCAATTCCTAAGCCAAATATACCTCCCGTAGCCACATCGCTTATAAGAGAGTTATGTCTAAATTCTTCACGTTTGTATATATTAGAAATATGTATCTCAATGATTGGTTTTTTAAAAATACTTAATGCATCCCTTATTGCAACAGAAGTATGAGTAAAAGCTGCGGCATTAATAATAATCCCATCAAAATCTTTTCTTGAGTCCTGTATTAAATTTACTAATTCTCCCTCAATATTTGATTGTGTGAATTCTAAATTCAAACCTAATTCTTCTGATTTTTTGGTACAAATATCTTTTAGATCTTCAAATGAGTGTGAACCATATTGTGATTGTTCTCGTTCACCTAATAGATTAAGATTTGGTCCATTAATAATAATTATTTTATTACTCATAGATTATTTATATACGATGAAAAAAAAAATAAAAATAAAAATTAATGGTAAATTGAATATAATAGATGATAAAATTAAATTATCTGTTCTTATACAAAATTTAAAAGTACCTTTAAAAAAAGTAGCAATTGAATTGAACAAAGAAATAATGGACAAAAAAAAATTAAATAAAATTTACTTAAAAAAAGATGATAAAATTGAAATTGTTCATTTTATTGGAGGTGGTTAATTCTGAAGCAAGATAAATTAATTATTTCAAATAAAAGATTTAATTCCAGACTGATTGTTGGCACTGGCAAATATAAAAATATGAGAGAGTGTGCTAAAGCAATAAAATTATCTGGTGCTGATATTGTTACTGTTGCAGTCAGAAGAGTTAATATTACAGATAAAAAAAAACCATTATTAATGGATTTCATTGATCCTAAAAAAATAACTTATTTACCCAATACTGCTGGGTGTTTTAATTCTGATGAAGCGCTAAGAACACTGAGGTTAGCGAGAGAAATTGGAGGATGGAAACTAGTGAAATTAGAAGTTTTAGGAGATAAAAAAAATTTATTTCCTGAGATGATCGAAACTCTAAAATCAACAGAGATTTTAACAAGAGAGGGTTTTAAAGTGATGGTTTATTGTAATGATGATCCCTTAATGGCAAAAAGATTAGAAAATGTTGGTGCAGCAGCAATTATGCCATTGGCAGCACCAATTGGTTCAGGCTTAGGAATTCAAAATAAAGTGAATATTGGAATAATTAGAAATCAAACAAGGTTACCTTTAATAATTGATGCTGGTTTAGGACAGGCATCTGATGCTACAATTGCAATGGAACTAGGTTGCGATGGTGTTTTAGTTAACACTGCAATTGCTAAAGCAAAAAAACCTTTTGAAATGGCTGAAGCATTTAAAAATGCCGTTGTAGCTGGCAGACAATCTTTTTTATCTGGTAGAATTGAAAAAAAGTTATTGGGAAGTGCATCTTCTCCAAGAAAAGGCATTATTTAGATTTATTAAAATACCTTTTTTTTTTGAAGGCTTTTTTTCTAATTTTTATATTTTTAAAATTAATAGCTTTATCTTTAACCTTAACTTCTAAATTTTCAGTTTTATCAAAATACTCTAAAAGCTCTATTGTTTTTTTAGATTTATTTTTCATGTCAATAATATACTCTGGAATAATTAAAGAATTTTCAGAAACAATATCTATTTTAATTTTGTTTTTTTTTTCAAAAAAATTTAAATTTTCAATAAAATTTTTTTTCAAAAAATCAGAAATTTTTTTACACACTTTTAATTCAACATATTTAGCCTTGTTTATAATTGATTTGAACTCTACTAATTTTAAAATTTTTTGAGCAAAAGACTCGTCTGTTAGTCCAACTTTCCATCTAATTGCACTTTCTCTCAATCTCTGTCTTGACATCTCAAGTAATCCAAAATTACTAATTCTACCGATTTGAATCCTTGCTCTATCGGACCTACACTTTTCTTTTAACCTTCTTTCAACTGCTTTTCTATTCCCATAACTTAACATATCTATGAAGTCTATTATGATTAATCCAGATAAATCTCTAATTTTAATTTGTCTTGTTATTTCTTCAGCTGCTTCTAAGTTTGTATCTAGAGCAGTACTCTCAACATTTTTTTGTTTAATTGAGCTACCAGAATTTACATCTATTGAAACTAGTGCTTCAGTAGGATTTATTACTAGGTAACCACCAGAGTTTAATTTAACCTCAGTATCAAATATCTGATTTAATTTTTGCTCAATTCCTTCGTCTATAAATAATGGAATTTTTCCTCTGTACTTTTTAATTTTTTTGACTTGTGATGGCATTAACATCTTCATAAAGTTTTGAGCTTTTTTATATCCCTCATTACCTTCTATGACTATATTTTTAGTATTTTCGTCGAACATATCTCTCAAAGTTCTATTAATTATTTCACTTTCTTGATGAATAAGTGAGGGTGCAATCGCATTTATGGCATTGTCCTTTATTTGATTCCAAGATTTTATTAAAGTATCTAAATCATGACTTATTTCATTTTTAGTTTTATTACTTCCAGCTGTCCTTACAATTAAACCCATTTCTCTTGGTATCTTTATTTCATTTAAAATTGTTCTAATTTTTTTTCTTTCAGCTGGATTAAATATTTTTCTAGAAATTCCTCCTCCCTTTGGAGTATTTGGCATCAAAACAATGTATTTTCCCGCAATAGAAATAAATGTGCTTAATGCTGCACCTTTTTGACCCCTTTCATCTTTAATGACTTGAACAAGAATTACCTGATTAGGTTTTATTACTTCTTGAATTTTATATCTTTTAAATTTATTTCGATAGTTAACCTTTTTTTCTTTTTCTTGTTCATTTTGCTCTGTATCTGAGTTTTCTTTTTTTTCTATTTCAATAGGATCATCTATCTCTAAGTTTCCTTTTGCTAAGTTTTCTTCCTCTTTCTCTTCAACTTTTTTAGACAATTCTTCTCTTAATTTTTCTTCCTCTCTTTTTATAATCTCAAGATCACTTTTTGGTATTTGATAGTAATCTGATTGAATATCATTAAAAGATAAAAAACCATGACGCTCTCTTCCAAAGTCTACAAA
This sequence comes from uncultured Pelagibacteraceae bacterium, assembly GCA_902514945.1. GTDB lineage: Bacteria > Pseudomonadota > Alphaproteobacteria > Pelagibacterales > Pelagibacteraceae > Pelagibacter. The sequence continues at coordinate 52,184 of CABXSO010000004.1, forward strand.
AGCTGCCTGTAAGGACGGCTCTATTCTACTGACTTTACCAAGATAAATATTATTTTTTATAAGATTATTTTTTGAGCCTTCGTACTCATAATCTTCAATATTATTGTTCGACTTAAGAACAACTCTAGTTTCATTAGGATGCGATGCATCAATATATAAATTTTTTTCCATAATTTTGTAATTGAAAGTTTCATTTAGTATTATAAATTTTGTTTAATAATATTGCCTTATCTTTAACAAATTCCTAGTTATAATGGAATCAAAATGACCAAGGTATTAAAAAATATTCTAGCGATATTACTTATTATTTCTTTAATAGCTTTTATTGGGATTTTTGGGACTTTATGGACTTTTTCAAATAAAATTCCTGATTATAAATTCCTTAAAAGTTACAAACCACCTGTTTCAAGCAAAATGTATTCTGGCAATGGAGATTTAGTGGCTGATTTTTCACAAGAAAAACGAATATTTATACCTTATAGCGCGATCCCAGAAAAAGTAATCAATGCTTTCTTATCTGCAGAGGATAAAAATTTTTTTTCTCACCCAGGAGTAGATGCCAAGGGTGTTCTTAGAGCAACAATCAATAATGCTAAAAACATCTTTACATCAAAAAGACTAGAGGGAGCATCAACTATTACCCAACAAGTTGCCAAAAATTTTCTTCTTACAAATGAAGTGAGTATTAATCGAAAAATTAAAGAGGCAATTTTAGCTTTTAGAATTGAAAGAGCTCTCAATAAGGAGAGAATATTAGAGCTATATCTTAATCAAATCTATTTAGGAAGTGGTGCATATGGTATAGCTGCAGCTAGTTTAGAGTATTTTGATAAATCAATTAAGGAATTAGATTATGCAGAAGCAGCTGTACTAGCAGCTTTGCCGAAAGCACCAAGTAAATATAATCCTTATCGAAATATTGAATTAACTAAATTTAGAAGAAACCTAGTTTTACAAAATCTTCATCAAAATGGATTTATAAATGTTACGAATTATGAAAATTTAAAAAATAAAAATATTGAATTAAAAAAAACTAAAAGAGTATATTTAGAGGACGCACAATATTATATTGAAGATGTTAGAAAAAATATTATTGAGAGACTCTCATATGAAAAAGTTTATAAGCAAGGATATAATATTAACACTCCAATTAATTTAAATCTACAAAAGATTGCTACTGTTTCATTAAGGAACGGCCTAGTAGCATATGATCAAAGAAAAGGATGGAGGGGACCAATAACAAATATTAGTTATGATGAAAATTGGGTTAAAAAAATAGACAAGAAATATTTATTGGAAAAATCTATTAATTGGAAAATAGCAATAGTAAAAAAAATAAAAAAATTTGAGGTAATAATAGAAACCTTAGACAGAGTGAATGGTTTAATAAAATATAAAGATATAGCTTGGACACAAAAAGAATTTGAAAATTTATTAAGGGTTGGTGATGTAATATATGTAAAAAATTTAAAAGACAATATTTACAAACTCAAACAACTGCCAAAAATAAATGGGGGAATTGTAGTCATGGATCCATATACTGGCAGGGTATTAGCATTAAGTGGAGGATTTAGTTTTAAAAATAGCGAATTTAATAGAACTTCACAAGCTTTAAGACAACCAGGATCCGCATTTAAGCCATTTGTTTATGCATTAGCTTTAGAGAAAAAATATACACCGTCGTCATTAGTGCTTGATGCCCCACTTGTTCTGGATCAAGGAGTTGATTTAAAAAAATGGAAACCAGAAAATTATGGTAAAAAATTTTATGGGCCATCAACATTGAGAGTTGGGCTTGAAAAATCAAGAAATTTAATGACTGTTAGAATAGCCCAAAATTTAGGAATTGACGAGCTAGCAAGTTTTTCTAAAAGATTAAATATTTATCAAGATCCAGAAGAATTATTATCAATCTCATTGGGATCAGCAGAAACCACTCTTTTAAATTTGACATCTGCCTATTCATCTTTTGTAAATGGAGGAAAATTGATAAGCCCAATAATCATAGATAGGATTCAGGATAGTGAAGGAAATACAATTATCAATAATGAAAATAGAAAATGTTCAAATTGTGAAAAAATTTCTTTCACCAGCAAAGACTATCCAGTAATTGAAGATAATTACGAACAAATAATGTCAGAACAAACAGCTTATCAAATTACATCTATTTTAGAGGGTGTGATTAAAAGGGGTACAGGAAAAAAATTAAAAGATTTAAGATTAAATTTAGCTGGAAAAACTGGAACAACAAATGAAAACACAGATGCCTGGTTCGTAGGCTTTACATCAGATTTAGTTATTGGTGTGTATGTTGGTATGGATAATCCAAAACCATTAGGCAAATATGAGACTGGTTCAAAAGCTGCGTTACCAATCTTTAGGGAATTTGTTGAAAAAGCCATAAAAAAATCAGATGCCAGACCTTTTAAAGTACCAAAGAAAATGACATTAATGGTTATTGATCCTTTGACAGGAGAAAAAGCAAAATTTAATTCAAAAAATACGATTATCGAGGCATATAAAAGCTCAAATGTACTCAACGGAAAAGTTTTATACTCAGATAATAATAGATTAGATGCTAATAATATATTAGAGTTTTACTAATGGATGATAATTATTTAATTATAAAAAAAGAGATAGAAAAAATCAATCAAAGAGTAAAGGAGTACCTTTGAAAAAAATGATATTTTTTCAAAATTAGATATTCTTAAAAAAAAAATGCTTGATGCTAATTTTTGGCATGACAAAGCAAAATCTCAAAAAATATTAAAAGAAAAAAAGCTTTTTGAAGATCTTACAAATTCTTATAAAAATTCCACTGATCAATTAAAAGATTTAAATGATCTATATATCTTAGCAAGTGATGAAAATAATTTAAGTGTAAAAAATGATATTTTTGAAAATATCAAAGAATTAAAAAAAAAAGTTAAAAAAAACGAAATTAAATGTTTTCTATCAAACGAAGCAGATTCATTTGATTGCTACGTAGAAATTCATGCAGGTGCTGGAGGTACAGAGAGCCAGGATTGGGCTGACATGTTGAGAAAAATGTATATTAAATGGTCTGATCATAAAAATTATAAGTGTAATTTGATTAGTGAACATAAAGGAGATGAAGCTGGAATAAAATCCTCAACGATTAAAATTCAAGGTGAATATGTATTTGGATGGTTAAAAAAAGAATCTGGTATACACCGATTGGTACGTATATCACCATTTGACTCTGGAGCAAGACGGCACACAAGTTTTGCAAGTATTTGGGTGTACCCAGTAGTTGATGAAAACTTGAAAATAGAAATATCAGATAATGATTTGAGAATCGACACCTATCGTTCTAGCGGAGCAGGTGGACAACATGTTAACACTACAGATAGCGCAGTTAGAATAACTCATTTACCAACAAAAATAGTAGTTCAATGTCAAAATGAAAGATCCCAGCACAAAAATAAAGAAACATGCATGAACATGCTTAAAGCGAGACTTTACGATTTCGAGATAAAAAAAAAGGATGAATTAAATCAAAATAATGAAGCATCTAAAGCTGACATAGGATGGGGACATCAAATAAGATCATATGTGCTACAACCTTATAGATTAATTAAAGACAACCGGACAAATTATGAAAGTACAAATCCAGAAAAAGTTTTAAATGGAGATCTAGATGAATTTTTAGAGGAGTCTTTATATCAAGCTTAATGAAAAAAATTTTTTATAGATCATTAATTTTAATTTTTTTAGGTATTTTTGGTTTTACTATCTATTTAAGTACAATAGGCGTTAAAACAGACAGATTTAATAATCAAATATCGGCAAAAGTAAAAAAAATAAATAGTCAGTTAGAATTGGAGCTTAATGAGATAGGAATTTTTCTGGATTTATTTGAATTACAGTTAAGGATTAAAACTATTGGTGCAAATCTTAAAAATAAAGATGAAACAATAAATTTTGAAAGTATTAGTTCTAATATTGATATTAAAAAAATAATTAATGGTCAATTCACTCCAACTGAATTGAATATTTCAACAAGATCAATAGAAATAAAAAAGATAATTTCATTTCTAAGATCAATTGAAAATAATCCACAATTATTCATTTTAGAAAAATTTGTTAAAAAAGGGTATTTAATTGCGGATATTATTTTGAAATTTGACGAACAAGGAAAATTAAAAGAAAACTATATTATTAAAGGACTAGTTAAAGATGGTGAAATAAAAAAAATCAGAAATTTTAATCTATCAAAAATAAATTTTTTGTTTAATTTAAAAAAGAATTTTTTTGATTTTAACGATATCCAACTGTCTTTAAATAATAAAAGTATTTTACTTCCAAAATTAAATATTAGAAATAAACAAGATAAATTTTTAATTTCGGGAAAAAATATTAATAATGACATTTTTTTAAAAGAAAATGAAATATATCAATTTTTAAACAAGGATTTTTTTCCAGGCATCATCTCAAGTGAATTTAGCTTAGATAATAATTTCTCATTTTTAATTGATAAAAAATATCGAATAAAAGATTTAAAAATTGACGCAAATTTAAATCTAAAAAAGATGAATTTTTCTAATAAAATTAGTTTAAAAAAATACTTGCCAGAGATAAATGATGAATTAATTTTAACAAATCAAAAAATCCAAATACAATACAATAAAAATTTTCTCAGCGTCAAAGGTAAAGGAAATATAATTTTACAAAAAGAAGTTGATGATATTGAGTATGATCTAATAAAATCTAAAAAAGACTTAAAATTTAATACTTCTATAAAGATTAAAAAAAATCCGGTAAATTTAAGTGTTTTAAATTTTCAAAAAGATATAAACTCTAATCTGGAAATAAGTTTAGCCGGTAATAAGAACCTAATATCAAAAGAAATATTATTAAAAAAGATTTTACTCAAAGAAAAAAATAACATTTTCGAATTAAACGACTTAAGATTATCAAAAGATAAAAAAATTGAATCTATAAATAGAATTGATTTGGACTATTATGATATGGATAAATTAAGAAATAAGTTGTTAATTTCAAGAAAAAGTAGAGAATATAATTTAGTTTCCAAAAGTTTTAATGCTTCCAAAATAATAGATGATTTACTAAAACCTGAAAAAAATTTAGAAAATAAAAAAAATTTATTAAGTAATTTTAAATTAAATATTAAAATCAATGAAACATTTTTAGATAAAGATCACGTAATAGATGACTTAAATGGATATTTGTATTTTAAAAATGGTATGATAACTGAGGCCAACCTAGACTCTTTTTTTTCAAAAAATGAAAAAATTAAACTTACAATAAAGTCTTTTCCAAACGAAAAAATTACAACGTTTTTTTCAGATGTAGCGAAACCTTTTGTAAATAGGTATGAATTTATTAAAGGCTTTGAAGAAGGTAATTTAAATTTTTATTCTGTAAAAAAAAATGATATTTCAGACTCAAAATTAGTTATCGACAATTTTAAAGTCCAAGAAGTCCCCGCTTTAGCAAAATTGCTTACACTAGCTTCTCTTCAAGGTATAGCTGATTTATTAACTGGTGAGGGAATAAGGTTTTCAGACTTTGAAATGACTTTTACCAACAAGAATAATTTATTAAGAATTGAGGAACTTTATGCAATTGGTCCAGCGATTTCAATTTTAATGGATGGTTATATCCAGAAAAATGAACTGGTAAGTCTCAGAGGAACCTTAGTGCCTGCTACCACAATAAATAGAACAATTTCGTCTATTCCTTTAATTGGTAAAATTTTAGTTGGAAAAAAAGTTGGCGAAGGTGTTTTTGGTGTCAGCTTTAAAATTAAAGGACCTCCAAAAAAACTAAAAACCACTGTAAATCCTGTTAAGACTTTGACGCCGAGGTTCATAACAAGAACTATTGAAAAATTAAAAAAAAATTAAACTTTTTCAACTTTAATATGTCTCTTTTTCCCTAAAGATAACTTTATAATGTTTTTTTCAAAAAGTTTTTCGTTTACAATTAATTTTTCGTCATTAATAGTTTTGTTATTAATTTTCACACCGTTAGCTTTAATCAGTCGTCTTATTTCACTTTTAGAGTTTTCTAATTTTGATAAAATCACTAAATCAACAATATCTAAATTGTTTAATTGGTTTTTATCAACATAAATAGATGGTAAGGCAGAACCAAGTGAATTTTCAGAAAATGTTTTTTTCGCAGTTTCCTCACATTTTTTAGCCTCGTTATCCCCATGAAGCATAGATGTTGTTTCATTTGCAAGTATAATTTTTTGTTTGTTAATTTCCTCATGTTTAATTTTTTCAATATTTTCAATACTTAAATCAGTAAAAAATTTAATAAATTTTAAAACATCTCTATCGTCAATATTTCTCCAAAACTGCCAATAGTCATAAGGAGATAAAAATTTCTTATCAAGCCAAATAGCACCCGTTTCGGTTTTACCCATTTTTGCACCGGAGGCTAAAGTAATTAAAGGGGTAGTTAATCCATACACCTGATTATTTGAATACTTTTTTATTAAATCAATACCATTAACAATATTTCCCCATTGGTCAGAGCCACCAATTTGTAATAAACAATTTTCTTTCTTATTTAGCTCTAAAAAATCATAAGCTTGTAAAATCATATAATTAAATTCCATATAACTAAGGGACTGCTCTCTTTCCAATCTAGTTTTTACACTTTCAAATGTTAACATTTTATTAATTGTAAAATGCTTTCCTATATCCCTTAAAAAGGAAATATATTTAAGGTTTTTTAACCACTCAAAATTGTTAACAAATATCGGTCTGGTGTTTTTATCTTCACTTTCCAAAAATTTTTTTAAAATTTTTTTTATATTCTTTGAATTTTTTTCAATTTCATCTTCATTTAAAATTTTACGAGTTTTATCTTTACCAGAGGGATCTCCAATTCTAGTAGTACCCCCACCTAATAAAACTATTGGTTGATGTCCATATTTTTGAAGCAATCTTAAACACATTATTTGCAAAAGACTTCCGACATGTAAACTTTCGGCGGTACAATCAAAACCAACATAGGCTTTTATCTTTTTTTTATCCAACAAGTAGGACAATTCATTATCATCTGTGCATTGGTAGAAAAAACCTCTATCTTTAAATTCTTTTAAAAATTTATTCATATGCTTATAGTTCTACAATATACAAATTTTATTAAAAAAAAATGATTATGAAAAAAAAGATATATACATCTCTTGGATTGATGAGTGGCACATCTATGGATGGTGTAGATTTATCAGTAATAAAATCAGATGGATATGATCAATTTTCTAGTATTTTAAACATTTATCGAGAGTTTGACAATGATCTTTATAAACAATTAATCGACTCAAGAGATAAGATATCAAGCGCAGAAGATCTTAAAATTTATTCAGATGATTTGAAAAATTTAGAAAAAAAATTTACTTTATTTAATGCCAAAATCATCAATGATGTAATGCAAAATATTGATGAGGAAATTGATTTGATTGGTTTCCATGGTCAAACAATTTTTCATAATTCGAAAATAAAAATTTCAAAGCAATTAGGGGACGGAAAATTGCTATCTAGCTTAGTAAAAAAGATAGTTGTAAATAATTTTAGGCAAAATGATCTTAATCATGATGGGCAAGGCGCTCCGTTAACTCCTATATTTCATTATTTAATTTCAAAAATTATAAAAAATAATTTTAAGATAGATTATCCTCTAAGTTTAGTAAATATAGGTGGCATTACAAACGTCACTCAAATTAAAGATGCATTAAACGATTTAAATCAAAATTTTTTTGCTTATGATATTGCTCCAGGAAACTGTTTAATAGATGAATGGGTAAGAATGCATGTTAATACGAATTACGACAAAAATGGAAATTACGCGAGCAACGGAAAAATAGATAAATTAATTTTAAATCAAGCAATCGATAATTTTGAGCTAAAATCATTTAATAAGTCATTAGACGTTAAGGATTTTGACTTATCGTTTGCAAAAGGTTTATCATTTGAGGATGGTTGTGCAACGTTAACAAAATTTACAGCTTTTCTAATTTCAAATGGTCTTGAAAAAATAAGTAAAAAAAATAATATTTCTTTAAATAATATTATTTTATGTGGTGGTGGTAGAAAAAATATTTTTTTAATTAAATCTATTAGAGAATTTTTAAAGAATGATAATTTTGATATAGAGGAAATAGATAATTATAATTTTGATGGTAATTTTATTGAGTCACAAGCTTTTGCATTTTTAGCAATTAGATCGTACTTAGATTTACCTATTTCATTTCCAAACACCACAAGGTGCAAAGAAGCTATTTCAGGAGGTGAAATTCAAAAAAATTTCTAGTATAAGGCTGTTTCTTTTTTAATATACTTAATTACAGTATTTGCTAATTCATACTCACTTTTCGTGAAAAAATGATTAGCATCAGGGATACTTTCAAATTCAACTTTTATACCTTTTTGTGCTCTTAA